>DAET01000001.1:10149-13560 GCA_002497765.1 Euryarchaeota archaeon UBA486 | reverse complement strand
CGGCGGTCCTCCCGGTCCGAAGAAAGGTGGCCCCGGTGGTCCACCCGGTCCCAAGAAGGGCGGTCCTCCTGGAGGTCCACGACGCGGTCCGCCAAAATGAGCAGGTGATGTGCTCCCATGGTGAACCCCGATTTTGGTGGCATTTCATTTCCGGGTACGCTGCGACCGTCTCAAATCGCCGCAACTTCGGTCATCGAACCCCAACTCGCCGACAACAGCAAGCAACTCTACATCGTAGCACCGCCGGGCTCGGGCAAAACCATTCTCGGCTTGTACGTGTGGGCAGAATTGGTCCGACGCCCAGCACTGGTGCTCTCACCCAATTCCGCCATTCAAGCACAGTGGATTTCCAGAACATCATTGTTTGATCTTGACGGACGAGAGGACCAACTCAGCCTCGACCCAAAAAAGCCAGGATTGTTGACCTCCCTCACCTACCAGTCGCTTACCATGGTTCGAACGAAGGGTGACGATTTGGATGATGCGGCCTTGACGTTGTGGCTCAACAAACTCATCGAGGAGGGTGAAGCCATTGACATTGCATCCGGAACGGCTTGGTTAGAAGACCTTCAATTGAAGAACCCGGACTATTATGAAAATGAAATGAAAAAACACCGAAAGAAGGTTCGACAAAGCAAAGTTGAGGAGGACGGAGCGATTTCATGGCTCAGTGGAAATGCACGCAGTTCCATTGATGCGCTGAAGGCAGCCAACATTGGCCTCATCATTTTGGATGAATGCCATCACCTTACCGAACATTGGGGACAGGTGCTCGCCGAGTTGTGCCAAGAACTCAACCATCCCGTCGTCCTTGGATTGACAGCAACGCCTCCTGACGAAGAAAAAGCCGGCGTGGAACACTACACGGCGTTGTTAGGAGACATTGACTACGAAGTACCAACACCAGCCTTGGTTCGGGACTCAAACCTTGCCCCCTACCAAGACTTGGCTTATTTTGTCCGGCCCACAGCCAAGGAGTTGGCCTACATTGCAGAGGCTGACGAATCGTTCCTCAAGGTGGTGGCAGACATCTCTCAACCCCTCGAGGGTGAAGGTCGTGCGCTCTGTTTCCCCGATTGGTTGAGCGATACACTCGAACATCGTCGAATTCCTGGAAGGGACGACCTGTCCTATCGAGCGTTTCACAAGGCACTCCCTGCGTTCTCGAATGCAGCCCGTGCCTACTTGAGCTTGAAGGGCCATGGCTTACCTGCAGGCGTTCCAACATCTGCGGTTGGTTATGGTGAATTCACAGAAACGACGCCGCTGGTGCTGTTGTTGCGACCGTTACTTGACCGGTACGTCCGTTTTGGGTTGTTGAGATCAACCCATCCTGATGACCAACGGTTGGCCGATGAAGTTTCGCGCCGATTTCAATTGTTGGGCTATCAAATCACATCGAGTGGTGCACGACCCTGCGCATCGCCCGTGGGTCGGATTTTGGCCTATGCAAATGGAAAAACGAAGGCGTTGTCCGAAATCCTCTCGGTTGAATATCATGAACTGGGTGACCGGATACGCTGTGTTGTTGTCACGGATTTTGAGAAAACATCCTCGACGGCGGTGGTGGACGAGGTTCACGACGACGAAGCAGGCGGCGCCATTGGAGTGTTCAAGTCCTTGGTGGACTGCGATGTTGGCGACAAGCTGGATCCTGTGTTGATGACAGGAAGCACGTTGCTGGTCGACGACGATTTGTCGGAGCGCTTCCTCAAGCGCGCAAGGGATTGGGTTGAGCAACGAGGTCTTTCCATCGAATTCCGAGATGAAGCCATGGGTCGTTTTCATCACCTCCATGGGTCAGGAAAGGATTGGGCGCCCAGGCATTACTCCACAATGGTGACCGAATTCTTCCAAGAAGGGTTGACCAAGTGCCTGATCGGAACCAGAGGCTTGTTGGGTGAGGGTTGGGATGCCTCCCGTATCAACGTCCTGATCGACCTCACGACCGTCACAACCAGCATGAGCATCAATCAACTGCGAGGTCGTTCGATGAGGTTGGACAAGTTGTGGCCTGAAAAAGTTGCCAACAACTGGGATGTTGTTTGCCTCGCTGAAGAATTCATCAAGGGGTTCGACGACTACGAGCGATTTGAACGGAAGCACAAAAATCTCTACGGCGTTTGCGACGACGGTTCCATCGAGAAGGGCGTTGGCCATGTTCATGCCGCGTTTACGGAACTTCAACCCGAGGCTGTCAATGAAGGCATGGGAGTCATCAACCAGGAAATGCTTCAGCGTGCTAGGCGACGTTCATCTTCGCGTGAACTTTGGGGTATTGGTCAACCGTTCTCAGCGACGGCCCAGAAGAGCCTTGAGTTCAAGCCTACCTCGCCTCTGGGTGGATCACAATTTACATTCGGCAGGATCAAAGAACGCTGGACGGAAGCCTCGTTGAATCAAGCCATCATTCAAGCCGTCGGCAATGCCATGTTGGATGTTGGTCTGCTACCACGCCATGCAAAGCTCGGTGGAGGTGAACGTGGTGGAGGTTGGTTCAGGTACTATATAGAACGCTGCAATGAAGAGGAGACGGCCCTGTTTGCGACAGCCATCAGCGAAATTTTCGGACCACTGGATGATGCCCGATACCTCATCAGTCGTTCAGCCCGGTTCTTCGATGACACCTTCCTTTCAAAACTCCTCCCCGAGGTGCTGGCGAAGTACGTAAGAAAGGAGCGAAGGGAAGTCGTCATGTTCTATCGCGTGCCATCTTGTCTGGCCAAGCATAAAGACGACGCAGCACGGTTTGAGAAGTACTGGAACGCTTTGGTCAGTCCGGGTGAGGTTCTCTACGCTCACGGAAAGGATGGGAAAAACGCCATGGCGTTTGCGAAAGCGAGCGGGATGGTCAGTCAAACCGTCCAGCACGTCAAGGACGTGTACCTCTGATCAGCGCAAGCCTGCTGCTTTGAGGGATTCGAGCAACACCGCACCGAGTTCCGACGGGTCCTTTGCACAGGCGATACCAGCGGCCTCGAAGGCGGCAAACTTCTCCTCAGCCGTTCCTTTGCCACCGGAGATGATGGCCCCGGCGTGCCCCATGCGCTTGCCGGGTGGTGCGGTGGCACCTGCGACGAAGCCAACGATGGGCTTGGTGACGTTTTCAGCAGCCCACGCGGCCGCTTCCTGTTCGGCGTTGCCGCCGATTTCACCGATCATCACGATGGCTTCTGTTTGGTCGTCAGCCTGGAAGGCGGCGAGGCATTCGATGAAGCCGGTGCCGTTGACAGGGTCACCGCCAATGCCGACGCAGGTGGATTGACCTTCGTCAATGCTCATCGTTTGGGCGACGGCTTCGTAGGTGAGGGTGCCGGATTTTGACACGATGCCAATGCGGCCCTTGGCGTGAATGTGGCCGGGCATGATGCCGATCTTTGCACCACCGTTCTCGCCGGGCGTGATGATGCC
>DAET01000001.1:0-9765 GCA_002497765.1 Euryarchaeota archaeon UBA486 | reverse complement strand
GCCTTGACCATGTCCAGGGTAGGGATGCCTTCGGTGATGCAGACCACAACGCCCTCGCCCTTGACGGTGTCAAAGGCATCGGCCGCTTCCATGATGGCTTCGGCGGCAAAGGGCGGCGGGACATAGATGACGGTGGCGTCAGCGTCGGTGGCTTCGATGGCCTCGAACATGGAGTTCCACACGGGAAACGGTTTGCCCTGGAGGTCAACGGTTTGGCCACCCTTGCCGGGGGTGCAACCGCCGACGATGTTGGTCCCGTACTCGACCATCTTGTCAGCGTGGAACATGCCTTGCTTGCCGGTGATGCCCTGCACGAGGACCTTTGCGTCTTCTTCAATCCAAATCGCCATCAGTTTCCACCTCCAATCAGGTTCACAATTTTCTGCGCCCCTTCGGCGAGGTCGTCGGCGGGGTGAATGTTGAGGGTCGACTCGGCCAAGATGGCCTTGCCCTCGTCGACGTTGGTGCCAGCGAGGCGGACCACCAGTGGGACATCGAGGGAGAGGGCCTCGGTTGCTGCGATAACGCCACGTGCGATGATGTCGCAGCGCATGATGCCGCCGAAGATGTTGACGAGGATACCCTTCACGTTGGGGTCCTCAAGAATGATGGAGAAGGCGGTCTTGACCTGCTCTTCGTTCGCTCCGCCGCCGACGTCAAGGAAGTTGGCTGGCTCGCCACCGTACAGCTTGATGACGTCCATGGTGGCCATGGCAAGGCCGGCGCCGTTGACCAAACAGCCGATGTTTCCGTCGAGTTTGACGTAGGACAGGCCGGTTTCCTTGGCTCGAATTTCCACCTCTTCTTCCTCGGACAAGTCGCGCAGGTCGTCCCAGTTCTTGTGGCGGAACTCAGCGTTTTCGTCAAAGGAAACCTTGGCGTCGAGGGCCACGATCTCGTCGTCAGCGGTGCGAACCAGCGGGTTGATCTCCAGCATGGCGCAGTCGCTGGAGACAAACATGCCGTACATCGACGTCAACGCCTTGGCGAAGGCCTTGTGGGCGGCGCCGGTGAGGCCGAGTGCCAGTCCCAGGTCGCGCTTTTGGTAGCCCATCAGGCCGGCGTTCGGGTCCACTGAAATTTTGTGAATCTTCTCGGGCGTGGTCTCAGCCACGTGTTCGATGTCCATGCCACCCTCGGTGGAGGCCATGATGAGAACGGATTTGTTTTCACGGTCGACGAGAATGGCGAGGTAGTATTCGTGAGCGATGTCGCAACCGGATTCGACGTAGAGGTTTCGAACGAGTTTTCCTTCCTCCCCGGTTTGGATGGTCACCAGGATGTTGCCGAGGATGTTGGTGGCGTAGGTTTGCACTTCGTCTTTTGAGAAGGCGATTTTGACACCACCCTCCATCACGAGGTCGCCGGAATCGGGTGCGTAGAGGTTGCCTTTTCCGCGACCACCGGCGTGGATTTGTGATTTCACGGCGACGACCTTGGAGCCAAGGTGGTCGTAGGCTGCCACGGCCTGGTCAACCGTGGTGCAGTGAACGCCCTCGAGCACGGGGACACCGTGCTGCTTGAGCAGTGCTTTTCCTTGGTACTCGTGAATGTTCATGGTGCTCTCCAAACGCTTGGACTGAAAGACCGTCTTTCAATACTTTGGAGGCGCAGGTAGCGTGGTGGATTTGGCGAGGTGTTGATAACATAGGCCCAAGAGGCGGGGCCATGCAGGTCGTGGTGTTGGCGGGTGGCGTTGGTTCTCGCCTGCGCCCGTGGACCAACAGCATCCCTAAGCCCCTGCTGCCGGTGCTTGACCAAACGCTGCTCGAACACGTGGTGAGTTCCCTCCCTGTGGACATGGTTGACGAAGTGGTGGTGGCTGGCGGCTACAAAGTGGACCAAATCAAGGCCTATTTCGAGGCCGCAGACGCACCCTTTGACGTCAGAATTGTCCCTGAGGACGAACCGCTGGGCACGGGAGGGGCACTCGGCAACTGCCGTGATGTCGTGAGCGGAACCTTTGCCTGTTTCAACGGCGACATCATCTCGTCGCTTGATGCATCATCGTTGTTGAGCATGCACCGCACCAACGGCTCGGTCGGGACCCTCGGGCTGTGGGAGGTGGAGGACCCCACCCGCTTCGGCATCGTCGGTCTTGACGAGGGCAACAGGATCACCCGCTTCAAAGAAAAGCCAGCCCCTGAGGAAGTGTTTTCCAACCTCATCAACGCTGGTTCCTACATCTTCAACGATGATGTCTTTGATTGGATGCCGCAGGGTCGGCACTCCATTGAGCGTGACGTTTTCCCAAAATTGGCTGCTGAAGGCTTGTTGAGCGGGTTGCCGTTCGAAGGTTACTTCATCGACGCCGGCACGCCCGAAGCCTGGAACCTCGCCGTGAAGGCCTCCATTCAAAACGGCCGATTCAAATCAGGTTTTCTTCACGGTTCTGCCCCGTCGTGGTTCGCCTCCAAAGCAGCCTTGGAGGGAACAACGCCGTTTTCCATCGTCACGGACAGCATGGTGGCCGATGGATGTTCCATTGGGGCTTCGGATGTCTTCATGTCCACGTTGCTCAAGGGGGCACGTATCGCCGATGAATCTCGTCTCAGCTCGTGTCTGGTCGGCGAGGGTGCGGTTGTGGGCAGAGGGTGCGAACTTGACAGCGTGGTGATAGACCACGGTGCTGAGGTGCCCGACAGAACGGTGCAAAAAGGTGGCACTTGGCCCGAACAAGCATGAAATCTGCTAAATGCAAGTGGCCACCTCGCCAACGCATGGACCAACCCATGATCGTTGTGAATTTCAAAACCTACGCCTCAGCCTCGGGTGAATCAGCAGAAGCGCTGTTAGCGGCCATGGAGGCCCACGCCGACGGACCCGCCACCTTGGTTGCCGTTGCTTCAGCGTTTGACCTTGCCACGCTGGCGAGTCAAGCCAATCATGTGGAAGTGTGGTCTCAGCACCTCGACCCGGTGGGTCAGGGCGGCTTCACCGGCTGGTTGGAACCGCAAACTGCTCTTCATCGCGGCGCCAAGGGGTCCATCATCAACCACGCCGAGCACAAGGTCGAACTCGACCACGTCCGCTCGTTGTTCGAGATGCTCCCCGAGGGTTTTCCCGTGTGTGCCTGCGCAGCCGATGTGGAGGAAGCCAAGGCGCTGGCGGCTCTCAATCCAACCTACATCGCCGTCGAACCTCCCGAACTCATCGGCGGCGACATCTCCGTCACCACCGCTGACCCCGCCATCGTCAGCGATACCGTGGCTGCTGTCAAGGCCGTGAACCCAAACGTGCGCGTGCTGTGCGGTGCCGGCGTGAAGAACGGGCAAGACGTGGCCAAGGCCCTTGAGCTGGGTGCTGAAGGTGTCCTGCTGGCCAGCGGTGTCACCAAAGCCAGCGATGTTCACGCTGTGTTGGCCGATTTGGTCGGCTCCCTGTGAGACGGCTTCGCCTGAGCGTTCTCCTGCTCCCGCTTTGCCGTTGCCAGTCCGGTTTCGGCTGGACACCCTCTCCGATGCTGACAGCCATCGCAGTGGCTTGAATGGGACGCAAGGGGGAGGCTCATCAGTGTCGGGTCGGCGTTCGCCCAACGGGAAAGCCAGGTCATTTCTTGGACATCATGACGGGCTAAAGCGAGGGCTTGCTTAAGCGATTGAGAGGAGACCTCGAGATGATGTTCTCTCCAGCGGGTTCCTCTCCATGCGACCACGTTCAATCGGAAGGCGTTGATGTCGTCCGGGAACCCCGGTTGATTCATGGCCCAGTGGACAGCGAGCAAGTGTTCGAGTTGCTGACCCAGCGGATTCCTTGCTGGCGTTCGAAATTGAAGGCGAACGAGGGTCCACCGGTTTTGATGAAAGACGGCCAGGTCGGGTGCTGCATAGAGTTCCATGCCCCCTACCTGTGTTGGTTCCCTTCGCTCAAAGAACGCCCATCGACGAGGTTCTCCCTCAATCAGCGGCCGTAGGGCGCGTACACCATCGAGCAAGCGAAGTTGCTGGACGGCCCGCTCGATGTTTTGTCTCCGGAGAAGCATGGGAACGCCGATGTCGTGTTCTGCTAAGGCGTCGTTGGCCAACCTCGTCAACACCTTGGTTGTGTAGGCCTTGGTCCACACCTTCCGCTCATACAGATCACTTGTTTTCTTGGCCCACGCAGACCTCATCGCTCGCAACATCACCTCATCCAGGTTCTTCGGAGGACGGCCTCCTGCTCGTCGACCACGAATCGAATGGTGACTTGGTTGCCCATAGGTCAACGCCCAAGCTCTCGGGCAAGCGTTCATCAGTCGGGCGCTGGTTTGACTCCAGTGTGGTCGGAAGGTGTTCATGGCGTTGACCATCGTGGTCAACCTACATCATGCTCGTGGTTAGACGACGCCGAGTTCCAAGACGTTGAGCGTGGCGTTGACGGCCATCCACAGTGCCATGGGGGTGAGGATCCACCCCACGAACTGGGCGAAGACTTCGCCGCCGAACTTTCCGAAGAGGCGGGAGAACGGGCCACCCCATGATGAAACGATGCGCAACAGCAACACAACGAAGCCGCCGCTGAAGAGGAAGAGGAGCAAGAAGAACAAGGCCATGCTGATGCCGCTTCCACCTGCCAACACGGACGAACCAACGGCCTGGGTGAACAAATTGGGGAAGGCCAGCCATCCAAACCAGCCCATCCAGATGCCGAGCAACACATCACGGTCCATGTCCACGGGGTCCCGCCAATCTCGGAAGGCCTTCGGGAAACTGAGATGGAGCAAGCGACCCAGAAGGTCCGCTTCGTAGGGCGCTCCACGGCGAGCGGTGAAGAAACACATCTCGAGCATCCAAACCATCATCGCAATGTCCAGCAGGAACCGAACGGTCATGCCGACAGGGAGCAGGGTGAGCAGAAGGGCGGGGAGGTTGACCAGCAGGATGCCGGTCGCGCCTGCGATCACAATGGAGCCCCAAAGCAGCCCGGGCGGGAGCGGCTCTTCAGGAGCCGTCCACTCGTTTCGAGGAAGGGCGAGCAAGAACAGGAACAACCCGGGGCCGAGCAGCAGACCGAAGTACGAGCCGAAGGAGTTGGGTCCGCCGCTCTTGATGGCGTCCACGGATTCAACGATGTCCAGCATGGCGGCTGAGGAGGCTTGCGAGAACGTGACGTGCATGCCAGGGTCCACGACGACCACGGCATCGGAGGCGCCGGTCGGGAGGCTCTTCGCAAAGACTCCCTTCTTATCGAGGTACACGCTCCACGTGGCGTTGGTGGCAGAGGCCAAGGAAGTGACATCGGTCATCATCGCATCTTCACCCGTGACGATGTGGACCACTTCGACGCGGTCGCCCAGTTGGTCGATGGAACGATTGAACTCATTCGCCTGGGTGAGGATTTGCTCCGAACCGGGCAGCACAAGACCGATGATCAGCGCTTCATTGCCGGCGAGCAATTCACTGATGGAGACGGTAGAGCCGTCGGCTTTGGTCAGGTCAGCATCCAAAATTTTGGTGTTGTCAAGAATGACCGCGTCGGCGCCTAAATTGGGTTGGTCAAAGACGGTGGGGAGGGTGAGCAAGGCCAGAGCGACCAGTGCACCAAGAATGGGTGCAGGCAGCAACAATCCGCTTCGGAAAGCGTTTACCACATAGCCCAGCAAGGCCATGACGGTGGTCAGGGTC
Source organism: Euryarchaeota archaeon UBA486 (assembly GCA_002497765.1). Lineage (GTDB taxonomy): Archaea > Thermoplasmatota > Poseidoniia > Poseidoniales > Poseidoniaceae > Poseidonia. The sequence continues at coordinate 4,162 of DAET01000001.1, read as the reverse complement.
AACCACAAGCCTGCACTGGCAAAGCCGTCGTCTTCGGGAAGCACCTCAAAGCGAAGGATGCCCTCAGCGTGGCAGTCACTGTTCAGGTCGCCAGCGATGGTGCGCAGGCAGAACTGGAGGTTCATCTCGCCGACAGGCAGCGGTTTGGCGCCCGACCAGGTGTAGACGGTGTTGTTGCCGCCCAAGTCCCGCGTCATGCGAATGCGTCCAGCGCTGGTTTCGACAAGGTATTCACCGTCCCGCACGGATTTGTCGGTCGGGAGGAGCGGGCCCCAAATCTCCCACTTTTCGTCTCGCAGGTCCTCAAGGCCCCAAGGCAGTCGGTGCTCAAGTTCAACGTGGGCGAGACGTGCAGCGTCCACGAGGATGCGTGCTTCGGGCTCATAGAGCACACCTTCGATGATGACGCCGCCGCTGTTCTGTTCAAACCCACCCCACTGGACCCTGGCCTGTGTCCCGAGGCATCGGTGTTCGACGGACACGCTGAGCGTGATGCTTTTGCCGGGTGCCAAGCTCAGGGTGACGTTTTGCTTCTCGCCGGAGAAATTCATGGCGTCGCCCTCTGCCGAGGTGTCCAGTGTTTGTGTAACCTCGGTCGAGTAGATTTCTCCGCTGTCGTCACTCACGCTGTAGGTGAGCGTTGTGCTGGAATCTGTCCATGTCTGTCGAGTGCACGACTGTGGTCCGCCGCCGCCTTCGATGATGGCCGAGAAATACACGCTCATGAAGACCTGAGCCTCAACGGGCTGCTCCACCGGGGGGCTTTGCAGGGTAAAGACGGGGACTGGGCCGTTGGTCGGGCCCACGGTGAAGCCACCCACGGCCGAGTCGGTTTGCTCTCGCTGGAGCACGGCCTCTTCGACATCGCTGCCCTCAACAAACAATCGTTCGAGCGGGGAGATGTTCCATTCGACAAACCCCGGCTCGTAAGTAGAGTCGGTGTTGGCCGAAACCATGCCCGACAAGCCGACGCAAAGCAGCAAGCACAGGGTCCCAATGGCCCACGCTTGACGCCCCATGCCACGACCAAGCGGTGTCGGTTCAAGAAGCCAATGCCCCGTTGGCATCTCAGAGGATGCCGAGGTAAAGCGACATCAGGAGGACGCCGCCGGTGATGGCGGAAGCGTTCACCGCCCCCTTGCTCATGTAGCCTCGATTCTCAAGCAGCGCGCCGAGATAACTGTCGATTTGACAACCCAGCCAGCCGATGACGGCCAACACGGTGAGGAATTCCAAACCGTTGGTGGAAACGCTGTCGGTGGTGGTGGTCCACCACGCCATGAAGGTGAGCACCGCTACGACGGTTGAGCCGACGGCGGCTGCGAGCTGGCCGTTGGGTGAAAAGCCGCCGTTCTCGCCCTGTTCACAAGGCTTGAGGGTCGTGATCATGCGGACACGTGGGTCCAAGCAGCCGATTTCACTGGCGAAGGTGTCGGATGCTGCGACGGCCACGGCAGCGCCGAACACCCACACGACCGTGTCCCAATCATCGGCCATGTAGGCGTAAATGCAGATCAAGCCGGGAATCGCACCGTTGGCCACGACGTTGGTCCAGCCTCGGTGTCCGTCGCTGGATTCGCTCAGACCCAAGGCTTTCTTCTCGTCAAATCGCCATTTGGTGGCTTTGTGTGAACTCAACAAGAAACCGAGGAGGATGAGCAGCCACGTCCAATGGCCCAGGCCACCAACCACAAGTCCGAGGATGGCCGCTGCATTGGCCCCTTTGGTGTCAAGCATCTTGGCTCGCGAGGACATCACGAGCAGCGCCAGCACCAACCCTACCGTCACCACGAGGTTTCCAGTGTTTGGTCCGCTGGAAAAGACATCCATGGTCGGCACCTTCACGGTTGATGGACAAAAGGTCCACCCTCTCGCACCGAGACATGGTTTTTGAAGACCGCACCCTGTTATGACCGCTTACCCTCATTCTTTGGCGCTAAGGACGATGGTTGGTAACCATCGAAGGATGCAGAACCAGAGCCCAAGCACCATCACCGCCAACCATGCCAACTGGAGGAGAACGGCGAGCAGGGTCTCACTGTCGGCCAGGAGCAATCCCACGCCCCACGATGAACCGTTCCACAGTGCGTGGCCGAGGATGGCAAGTCCAATGCCTGCTCCCAGGGTGGTCGGCATGGGCCAAGCGTGTCGTTGATGACGACCCAGCAACTTGACGATGGCTTGGGACGGAAGGGTGGTCCAACTCGATTGAGCAACACCTCGGCCCTGCTTGTCGTACAATACCCACTGTGCTTCGGCGTCCTCGGACAAGTAAGCCGTTCCTGACAACGTTGGAACAGTGTTGCCACGGCTCAGCCAGCAACCGATGGCATAACCGCTCAGGCCCGTCCACATGGCGTGTCCGGGAATGGAACTGAGACCACGAAGGCTCGCCGTGAAGAAGTACGCGATGCTGCTGTAATCACTGGCCAGTGCCATCATGATGTAGCTGGCATTTTCCAACAGTGCAAATCCCAATCCGACGGTCGAACCGACGTAGAACCCGTGTTTCGGTGAGACGATGAGATGACTGAGCGCAAACACGGCGAGGGCTTTGGACAACTCCTCGCCCACCGGTGCAGAAACGAACAAGATCAGCCCTTCGCCGAGGGTCCCCGTCTGGAACGCATTCAGTCCGACCGCACCGACCAAAATCGGCGAGAATAAACTGTTGATGATGATCGCTGGAACTGCTGAGAGCATGCCGGCTACCAGCATCCATTCAGCGTCTCGGCGAGAAATATGGATGCCAAAATGCCGGCTCGTGATGGACCACCAGGCAAACACGGGGGTTGAAAAGCCGATGAGCCAAGCCGGCAAGACCACGGCGAGGGCCAACAGAAGTGTCAATGCATTGGCACCAACGACGGTCAGTGGCAACAGGCATGCGGTGGAGACGGCCACCCCCAACACGAACAACAACCAGAGATGGGCCGGGCGTGGCATCTCCAAGGGAGCTGTTGAGCGAAACAGGTGGTGTTGCACCGTGGTTGTCTGGGGCGATCTGACGACCAAACCACCCGAAAGGGCATGCATGTTCCGTCCGTTTTCGGCCGGATAGGCCTGAACGGTGTGGGTTAACTTGGGTCGTCGAAGGTAGAAGAACAGCAGCAAAAACGGCGAGAGGCAAATGCCTCCAAGGAAGGTCAGCAAAGGGTCAAGGGGGCCCAAGGTCCCGTTCATGTCACCGTCGATGAAACCGGCCACGACCACCACGGCCAACTGGGTGATGAAGAAGCAAACGATGACCAAGCCGACCATGGAGCGGACCGTTTGCCACGGGGTTGAGGCTCGCCACACCGTCAACCGCTCCGGCACCGGCGTGAGTGGAACTTGCTGCAAAGGATGGGGAATCACCGATTGCATGGGTTCACCTGAGAGTGGGTACCCGCTCAGTTCGCCCATCAATCGTCACTGAAAAACAGCATTCGGCAGAGGCCATCATCATTGCAGGTAGCATATGCTACGCGGTTCTCCTTCATCAACGGTTTGAAGGAAAAAACGGCCGTTCAAATACACAGGTCAGTGATTACAGCCCATGTCGTGGCTTCAGGCTGCCTTCGCTCCACGCCGAGACCACAAGGGCATGTCCACGCCAAGTTACGCTGCCCGGTGGTGGTTGCCGCTGTGCACCGCACTCTGTGCTGCATGGTCGTGGCAGGCCACCGACGGCTTCCTCGTGATGGCAGCCGCCCTCACCGTGATGCTGGCCACGCCGCTTCTAACCCTCGGTTGGTACCTCATCTCTCTGGTTTCGGCCCGAGTCCCCGCCCGGTACATCATCCCGCAGGCTGAGCGTGCGCACAAAGCTCGTCTTGAGCGAAAAGCCAAGGCGGCTCAGCAAGAATCGGTTTGATCAACCGAGGAAGCCGTAGGTCCAGTCGTGTGGCGGCGCAAACGTCTCCTTGATGGAACGGGGGCTGACCCAGCGCAACAAGTTGAGTGGACTGCCCGCCTTGTCGTTGGTTCCACTGCCACGTGCACCACCGAAGGGTTGCTGACCAACCACGGCGCCGGTTGGCTTGTCGTTGATGTAGAAGTTTCCAGCGCTGTAGCGAAGGGCCTTGACCGCCGTCTCGATGTGGCGGCGGTCGGTGGCAAAGATGGAGCCGGTCAACGCATATTCCGAGGTGGTGTCGCAGAGCTCCAAGGTGGCCTCGAA
>DAET01000009.1 GCA_002497765.1 Euryarchaeota archaeon UBA486 | reverse complement strand
AGGCTATGCGATCTCGGCTCTAACCTTCGCGACCCCCCTTTCTCGTTTAACCATCACCCTCCAAAACCAAGCCGCTCAGTGCGGGGAGCGAAAGGACTCAAAGGGGCGACCTCCAGCCTCTACCATGGCCGGGGAGGGAGGTGCAGAGGCGAGCGCTGCAACCCACGAGACCACCCTTCCATTTCGCATGGCCGACATGACCCTTCAATCTCCCCTTCCTGCCCATCTGCCGATGGCAGAAGCCATCAATACGGTGAGAAAAGAGTGGATGTTTCACTGGAAATTACTCAGGGTCGAATGGACAAAAAACCACCTCATCGCCATCGCATTTGGATTGGTCGCCTTCGCTTTAGGATCGGTCTCAACAGAACTCTGGAACGGAGGGGACGCAAAGATTTCCGGTGTTGACGGCGTCCTCGCCATTGATGGATTTCACTTTTTCCAAATGCTGATTTCGCTCATTTGTTGGGGTTGGTTCGCTTATCAGGCCTGGGTGCTGTTTCCCGTCATGAGAATTCACGCCATCTCCCTGTTGGTGATGTGGAACGGCATGGTATGGGCCCAGGTCTTTTTCTTCCGGACCAATCCAAGTTTCCCACTTGGCCTTGACCTCGCTAGCATGATGGAAGGGACGCTGATTCTCCTTGTCGTGTTCTTCTTTCTGTTTTTCTTTTGGAAAGCCGTGGTTGAAACACGGGATTTGCACGTTGAAGTAAATCATTTGCACGAGGATGTTCGCGTCATGGAAGAAGCGCTTGCAGAGCATTCACTCCGAGGTTGGACCGCCATGCTGGGATGCTGGGTGTTCCTCATCATCTTCTCATCGTGGGCCGGTCTTCGACACGTTGCAACCTACGGCGATAACAGCATCGGCTTCCTCACCCTGCATCTCCTCACCGGCCTTCCGGCCATCCCTCTCCTGATCTTTGTTCTCTGGTATCCGCAACGAATGTTGGGCAATCAAGCCAGCGTTCGCACCCGAGCTGCGGTTGACGCATCGTTGGAAATGTCAGGGGCGTCGCCAGCGCGGGTCAAAACCATCGCTGCGTGCCCCGAATGCGATGCACCATCCCCCCTCTCCCTCAACGACAAAGGCGAATTGATACACCCCTGCCAATCGCCTGGGTGTGGAACGAGCGTTGTCGTCGGTAGTTCATGCACGGCTTGCAATGCGCCCATGCCAAGTCGAATTGCGTGTTCTGCGTGTGGCGTCAACGCGCCAGCCCTTGATTACATGCCAGACCAGGAAGCGTGGTAAGATGTTTAGCCAACACCGTGAAGATTTCCCAACCCTCAGTGGAGAGCACCCCCCTGCTTACCTTGACAACGCATGCGTGACGCTCAAGCCACAATCCGTCATTGACACCATCCACCGCTATTACACCGAAACACCGGGTTGTGGCGGAAGATCTGTCCATCGTTATGGAACAGCCGTATCAAAATCCGTTGCAGATTCAAGAAACAAATTGGGTCAATTCCTCAACGCTGGAACACCCAACGAAATTGTGTTCACACGAAATGCGACCCATTCCATCAACCAGATCGCCCATGGACTCTCATGGGAAAAAGGCGATGTCGTGCTGACGTCCGACCGTGAACACAACTCGAACCTCGTTCCGTGGCTTCAACTCGAACAAGAACAGGGCATCGATCATCGCGTCGTGGCCAGTCACCCGGACAACACCTTCGACATGGAAGCCTTTGAAGCCGCATGCGCAGCAGCGGGAAACAGCCTCAAAATGGTGGCCATGAGCCACGTCGGTAATCTCGACGGCATTGAAATCCCCATTGCTGAGATCACCAAAGTTGCTCACGACCACGGCGCCCTGGTGGCGGTTGATGGTGCTCAATCGACCCCGCACATGAACGTGGACGTGCAAGCGCTCGACATCGATTTCCTTTCGTTTTCCATCCACAAAATGTGCGGCCCATCTGGAATGGGCGGGTTGTGGGGCCGCTACGAACTGCTTGAAAACCTCCGAACCATCCAATCCGGTGGACAAACCGTTCAGACATCATCCTACACCGAAGCCACGTGGGCAGCACCCCCTGCGCGATTTGAAGGCGGACTGGGCAACTTCTCCGGAATGATGGCCACCGGTGCTGCCATTGACTATTTGTCACAACTCGACATGAACGCAGTGCACGAACATGAGATTGCCTTGAACCGCATCATGACGAAAGGCGTCAAGGATTTGCCAGGTCTTTCCATCATCGGTCCAGAAGACGCTTCGAAACGCGGCGGCATTTGCTCCATTCTCATGGACAACCTACCAGCCCATGATGTCGCTCTGCTCTTGGATGAAGCAGCAGGCGTCATGGTCCGCAGCGGCCAACACTGCGTCCACTCATGGTTTGCTGACCGTGGCCATCCACAAGGCTCGCTCAGAGCATCGGCCTACCTGTACAACAACGAAGAAGACGTGCGAAGGTTCGTTGATACACTGACTGAAATAGTTCACACGCTGAGTTGATTCCATGGAACCGGTTGACGGGCTCAACGCTTCCATTGAAGAACAAACCAAATTTTGGTCCGCTCCACCGCCCTACCAGGCTGAAATCGACCATGAGGGGTCAGACATCAGGGCCATCAAACTCGTCGTGAGCATCACCCTCGGCATCACCCTTGTCCTCGCCGCTGGATACCTAGGGGCGGTGCTGTTGAGCGATGGTGCCATCTTGCTGCGGCCGAGTGAGGTCGCGCTCGAACGGCATGCCACCTACCACGAGTTGGTCCAACCGGCACCCGAGACCTTGACGGGCAACGGTGTTGTGGCGTGCATCGTTGATTCAGGGATTGCTCTTGACCACACGGACTTTGAGAGCGTCAACTTGGTGGGCTGGAAGGATTTCATCAACGGTAACAGCGAACCCTACGACGACCACGGTCACGGGACATCCATGGCCGGGTTGCTGGTGGCCAACGGTTGGCTCAAAGGCATGGCGAAAGAAGTGGATCTCTTGGTGGCGAAGGCACTTGGTTCGGATGGAAGCGGCAGCGACACCCTCGTCGCTGATGCTGTTGATTGGTGCGTCGAAAACGGGGCTGATGTCATCTCACTCTCGTTGGGTGGAGCTCCCAACATCCTTCCGTTCTCCATCGGTTCAGGACGAACTTCAGGCGATGCGGCCAACGATGCCATCGATGCTGGCGTGTACGTTGTTGCAGCCGCAGGGAATGACGGTGAAGATGACGACGGTGATGTGGCCCACCCATCAAGCGAAGCAGGTGTGATTTCCGTGGGCGGTGTGACCATCAAAGGGACCCACTGGTCCGGTTCCTCGAAGGGCGATAACAACGGGCGGCTCCTCCCGCTCCCCATCCTGATGCCGAGAGGGGACCCGAACAAGAAACCCGAAGTGGTGGCACCTGCAGAAGGCGTGCCTGTCCTCACAGAGGATGGTGGTTGGGGGATTGCCGATGGCACCAGCGCTGCCACGGTCTATGTCACGGGCGCTCTGTGCCTTCTCCTCGAAGAAAAGCCTGAATTGAAACCCGAGGCATCCAACGGTGCCGATACCGTTGACACGGTCAAGCGTTGGCTCATGGACAGTGCTGTGCCTGAAGAAGGACAAACCACTCACGATGACTACTATGGTTACGGTTTGCTCAATGTGGCCGGGCTCATTGACCTCGCCACTCAGGCATGAGGAAGCCAGGCGACGAGCGTGCCCCCGAAGAGCGGCATGAAAGCGACGTGATGAGTTGACTGTGTTTCTCCGACGAGTTCAATCCAACGATTGAAGCCGTTCACCATCGCCATGCCTTCAACATCGTCTTCTGCGACGTCCCCGGTTGGCATCTCGGGTTCGACGGTGAACAGGACGCCGTTGTCATTGAGCAACGAGAGGTAAGTTGCCACGAGACCCGCCCGGACGGGAGATGGCCCGTCGATGACGATCACATCGTACCCTGATTCAAACGGTGTTTGTGACAATTCTGTACCGGTGGCCGAGGCCAACGCCCATGCTTGATGTTCGGCAACGAGTTGTTCTGGCTCACCCACCACGACCGAAGCCCAGTTCATGGCCTCGTAGCGCTGCAAAAGCCGTTGCAAGATGACCGCAAATTTTCCACCCTGTTCAACCAAGGTCAATGCTGTCGGTGTGCGTTCCTTTCGCTCGAATTCATCAAGCAACCAAGCCGTTCGATGTCCGATGCTGGCGCCCACTTCAAGGACCCGAGCAGGAGCAAGTCGACCAACGGCATCCCGTAGTCGACGCAGAACGGAGATGGACCAGCTGGAGAGGCCCATGTGTTGGAGTTGTTCGTGGATGTTGGCAGCGATGAGGGGCTCGTCCTGAGGTTGGTTCCCATCTTTGGAGAGAAGGAAGGCGAGGACATCACCCCGCTCAAGGCCATCCATCTCATCCGCCATGGAACTACGTTCCCTACCCACAACATCAAGGCTTGCACACCAACCATGTCGGAGGGTTCAAACCAAGTGGGTTCAGCGCAACCAACGAGGGAGTCCCATGGACGATGACGAAGTGTGGGAGGAAGACGAAATCCTCGACAATGCCACGCACTGTCCCTCGTGTGAAGAAATGACGGCCCACGACATCCTTCACGAGAAAAAAGTCGGCGACGGTGCGGATTTCAAGGTTCGTTGCACCGAATGTGAACGCGTGCACACCGTCGTGTTTCGGCCGCCACCTCCAACCAACATTCCCTTCATCCTCACCGATGGACCGCAGTCCAATCGCGTGGTTTTGGTGGTTGATGCTGACGAAGAGTTCGTGGTTGGAGACGTGTTTGAAGAAGACGACATGCTGTGGCGCATCCACCAAATTGAGCTCCGAACTGGACAACACACCTCTGGAGAGACAGCCGCCAACATCGCACGAATCACGGCCCTTCGAACCGATATGGTTCGGGTGAAATTGACCCTGACACGGGGAGAAGATTCCACAGCAGACGTTCTCGTCGTTCCTCAAGAGACCACCTTCACCGGCTCTCATCTCATGGAGCACAACGGAGAAACATGGCGCATTCGTGCCATCCACACCGGCGCCGGTCGCACGATGCGAGGCACTGTACAAGCTCCCGACATCAAACGAATGTACCTTCATGAACCGCCTAAAGGGGAACACTTTGCTCCTCGGACACCACGCGAACGTCGCCAAGCCTGGAAAGAAGGTCGGTTGGGTTTCAATCCCAATCCGGAGCGACCCAAAGAACACGTCAAGAAAGGCGTCAACCCGAATGCCAATCGAGGTCGTTCGAAAAAGAAGAAGCGAAAGTGATCACGGTCGGTTGGTCCAAGGAAGCAAGAACGCCTTGGCGACTTGGGTGCCAATCGTTGGGTTCTCTTTGAGACGCCGAATGCTGTATTCGTACCACTTTTCCCCGTATGGAATGTACACACGGGTTCGGTGGCCTTCACTCAATAAACGACGGCGAAGGGGTCCTCGGACGCCAAGGAGCATTTGGAATTCATATCCGGGGCCTTTGTGATGCCGGGCTGGGGCCGCATTGCTGCGAGGGTCATCGACGCCCGGACCCATGCCGTGAGACGACAGGGCAGAGAGTGCGTAATCGATGACCGGCTGGTCATGGCTGGCAATTCCAACATACGCACCTGCATCCAACATGCGGTCAACGGCAGCGTTGGTCGCGTCAACAATGTCCCGGTACCCCGTGAACGAGATCTCCTCTGGTTCGAGGTAAATGCCCTTGCAAATCCTGTAATCAGCTGCAGGACCGAGGGTTGTTTCCAGAGCGTCGATGTCGCCAAGGGTGCGGAACAATCGCCCCTGCAGCACGGTGCCGACGTTGGTCAAGCCTTCTTCGTGCAACGCCACCACCACATCGATGGTATCGGTGGTGACGCGATGGTCTTCCATGTCAAGTCGGACAAACATGTCTTCCTCTGCAGCCAGTTTCACGAGGCGTCGGATGTTGGCCATGCCCTGCTCGGGATCGATAAGGAGTCCAAAGGCCGTGGGCTTGATGCTTAGATTAGCATCAAGTTGGTGTGTTTTGATGGCTTCCATCACCCGAATGTATTCCTCGAGGAAAAACTGAGCCTCATCCATTGAAGAAATCTCCTCGCCAAGGACATCGATGGTGAAACAGGCGCCTTCATGGGTCAAACGTTTCATGACCGCTACGGCATCGTCAAGGCTAGCGCCTGCAACGTAGCGCCGACTGACCCAGCGGACAAACCACTTGGGCATCCGAACGGTGGTAGCGACCACCATCTTGGAGAACCAGCCCACCATGGTCATCGCACGACGGAGGCGCTCTTTGACCCTTTGTGCGTCTCGTTAAGCCTGACCGATTCGTTGCTTGATTTGGTGTGTCGTGAGAAGCGGTACGCCGACCGATTCAAGGTGCGCCCGTATCGCTTGTCGTTGCCAACCTTTGAACGCTTTTTTGTCCATGGAGCAAACGATATCTCCACCGGGAAACGAGGTTCGCGTCGCTTCAAGGCCGGCCTCGATGGATTGCTTCCATGTGCCCAAAACATCCCCGTTCTCGGCCTGTTCGAACGGAAGGGCGTATGTTGCCAACATATGGCCGAGCCAAACACCTTCTCTCGCTGCCAGTTGGTTCGCTCGTGGTGCGTAATGACCACCGCCGAGGGTGACGAGGACGAGTTGCCCACCGTGCTTGTCAACGTCCCAAGCATCGTTTTCTGATTCCAACAGCCCATCATGGATGAGCTTGGCGAGCAAACGAGCCGCCCCTTCATGCCCCCAGGTTGCGTCGGTTGAACCGACCTCAATGAACAGGCAGGGCACACCCACGGTTGGCCCGTGGTGTGTCACTTCAAGCGAGAGGTCGAAGCCTTCAACGCTGGGATCGGATGGCGCCATCGTCAACAGGCGCTTCCACCACGAAGCCAAGCGAGTAGAGGGTGGTGGAGCCATGCCACCATGGCCACCGTAGGGGCCAACCTCATGTTTTGGAAGATGGGGCACGCCGATGGGGTGGAGTGTAAGGGATGCCTGGCCGCTTGCTGCAACGTGGCGTGAAGGGAAAATGATCTCCTGCACGCACTCGCCGAGTTGTGCCTCCCATCGTTGGTCAAGGTGGTCCTCAAACAAGAGACCGTCCGGAAGGTAGACCATTCTGAGGTGGCGATGTGCATAGGTTGGATGGCCCTCGAAGGCATCCATGGTTGTCCAGTCAACCATACGACGGAGCGCATCGGCTTGATTGGTACTGGCGATGTCCTGTTGATTCACAGCGATGAGAATCACCGAGGTTGCGACCATGTTGTCAACTCAGAACCGTCCTATTTTGAGGTGACTCAGACGAGGATTGACATAGCAGTGGCACATATTTCCAATCATGGACGAGGGATTGCCACCCAGCATCCCGTTTTTGCCCGACCTCCTCGTTCACCATCCGGATGGGGCTTTGGTTACGGGGATGGACGGTGAATTTCTCTGGCTCAACAACGAGATGCAACCCTTGACGCCCGTATCAACCCCTCATCCGATGAGGGTACGTCAGGCCACCATCACCGACGGGCACCTCATTGCAACGTGGCTTGACCGTGAGTTGCTGCTGGCCTGCATGGGAGCCATGCCTGTCGGCACGGCCGAGGAAGGAAAACAACGCTCTGAACTGAGAACCTCAATCGGCTCGCAAACCATCCACTACCCTGCGGGAAATACGTGGGCTCATGCGCTCGATGCGGAACCCATGGCACTGGCGACCGATGGAACCACAGTGGTGTTTGATTTGTACCGTCGAGGAGTGTATGGCATCGGCATCAACGCCGACGAACACTGGCGCATGCCGCCACCGACGTGGTCCTATCCGAAGCGGCGACCAAGAAACGAGGAAACGGTAGCTCTCAACGTGCTCGGCGAGGAGTGCTGGGTCACTTCACGTGGTGGTCGTGTCCAACGTCGTTCCCTCACGGATGGGCAACTGTTGGAGGAGCATCTTCTCACCCAAGTTGAAGCTCCTGTCGAACATCACTTCAAGCACGGCGAACACGACTTGATTTGCTCAACGGAGGGGACCGTCACGTGGCTCCATGGAATGGACCCGGTGAAGCAGGTACGCCTGAGTGGACCGGTTCAATCCGCCGTCTACGATGCTCAAGCGCCCGGCTGGCGTATTGCAGGATGGCGAGAAGAGATCGTCATCACCCGAGAGAACGAACAGCGACGACCCACCAATGAATTGCCGGCCCACATGGTTGTCATGGGCAGTGGAGCACTGGTGCTCTACAACGACGGTTCGTGGGAGAACAGCCCGTTTGAGTTCAACGTTTCAAACGACGCGTGAACATCACTCAATCGCTTCGGTGTAGCCGCAGCGGCCGCACGACTTTCGATTGTTGTGGACGGCCAAAAAGACACCGGGGCCGCACTTCGGACAGTGCTCGGCTCGAACGAGTTTCCCGTCTTCCACCTTGTACTTCGACCACTTGGCCTTGGGGTTCGGTCCGTCGCCCATCACTCATCGCCTCCTTCAGATTCATCGGCGGTGGGCTCATCGGCGGCAGAGGAACTTCGCAGTTCTTCGTGGCGCTTTTGGATGTACCCTGGCTCAACGGCCATGGCTTCAGCCGAGTTGTAGATGTAGGCCGTGCCGGTGGTCAGCGGTTGACCGAATCGGGTGTTGCAGTCCTTGACCACAATGAGGTCGCTGTTTGCACCCGGCTCGAGGGTTTGGACAAGGGCGATCACTTCCTTACGAGAAGGCGTGGATTTCTTGTCGTGCTTCCAACTGAATGAAAGTTCAACGCGGTTGAGAATTTTGTTTTCTTTTCGTTCCTTAATTTCCATGATATCACCTTCATCGAATGTTTACTTTCAGAGCATAGCGCCCTGGTTTTTCTACTTGGAGTCGCTTGGCGATCTCCGAGCGTTCAGGGTTGACGATAATGACATAGCCGGTCCAATCCGAGGACACAGGTGCCGAGGGGTGGTGAGGGCACTGGTCCACATCATCGTTGAGAATCATGTGGCACTCTCCACAGGCAAATGGCATCTTCGCCATCTTCACTCACCACTTCCCTTGCGTTCCCACTGGGGAGAGCCGAGACCGTCTTGCTTGCTGGTCAACCCAATTTTGGAGCGACGGGGGTCGGACGTATCAGGTGAAAGCGAGACGATACGTGCACGAACGAACGACCCGATGGAGAGTTCACGACCACTTTGCCGACCAGTGATTTTGTTAGCACCGATGTTAATGTCCACGGGTTCGTCCATGATCTGGGACTTGTGAAGCAAGGCTTCCATGGGCCCAATGCGGACAAACGCACCGAACTCGTTAACTTCTGAGACAGCACCCTCGACCACTTCTTGGTCGTCCATGCAGAACAAGACTGCGTCGAATTGAACACGCTGGTAAATCGCACCATCACCGTGAATGATACGGCCACGTCCGATGGTCTTGTGGTTGTTGGTGACCAACACGAAACGGTTCTCGGCGTCGAATTTGCCTTCGAAAGCGTCCATCGACAAACGATCAATGTGCTGGTCAAGTGATTGACCCTTGCGCATGTATTCCGCAGGAATGCGGATGGTGTCTTCCTTGGTTACGACCTTGTACATTTTATCACCTCTGAGCCTTCTCTCGAGGGGTGATGAAGACGGGAAGTCAAGCGACTCTTCCGTCCTTCACCGGTGAACCCTCAGGAGAGAATGCGACCGAAGTCATGCCTTCCACCGACGACCCCTATTTAATTCAAGCGGCCGCACCGCCCTTCGACATCCGCTCCGTCCCCTTGTTTCGAGGGATTTGATGCAGAGCAGAAAAGGTGTTTTAGGTGCTGAATCATCCATAAGCAATAACAACCCCCCGAAGCAGGTGATTGATGATGGAGAGCATCAAGCCGTCCAATGACCGCCAATCGGCGTTGGCGATGCTCATGGTTTGGCTGATGGTCAGCGTTCTCTCCACTCCTTTGTTGCAACCAACCTCGCTGGTGAGCGAAACGTCCGTGAACCATACGCCATCCATGCCATGGCAGGGCGGAGAGCAGCCCTGGCCGCAGTATGCCAGGACCCCAACTCACAACCAAACCGTTCCCGACCACGGACCCGACGGGGGACCAGGAGCAGGCAGCGTTGTGAACATCACTTCACTCGCCACGTTGGAGAACCCCGTTGTTAACTGGCAAGTGTTCGAGGATACGACGGAGAGCGACGCCTACGGCTCGGTCGTGGGTGATTTCTCCAACAGCATCAGCGCGTCTGAAACCGCGGTCGAACGGTGTGGTCAAGGTACGCTTTTTCCCGTGCTCATATCAAGTGAAATCGCCGACGGTTCTCGCACGAGTTTTCTGAACATCGTCTCAGGAAACGATGCCAAGATCGCCTGGCGGGTGAGCCTAGGTGCTACCGAAGCGATTCGCTCAACGCCCATGATCCACGACATCGACGGTGACGCCATGCCGGAAATCATCGTGGCATACGACACACAAGGCGCGTTCAACATCGATGTGTGGTCGCCACGCCTGACCTGCACGGAATCCAACTGGCAAACATCCGGTCACAGCAACGAATTGATGTGGTCGTACAGCGATGCCGAGGTCCGCATTGGCTCTCCGTCACCGCATTGGCCGACAGCGAACAGCGACCACAAAGCGGTGACGCAACCCCTCCTCGCTGATCTGGAGCTTGACGGAACACCAGAACTGGTCGTGGCCGTGGTGGATGACCCTGACAACAATCCATTGGTCAAAGTCAATGCCTACGGTCTGACCTCGTCCCAGCCCAACGAGGAGGAGTGGAGCGTTTCGTTGGACCGAGGCACGCACCCGTCCGATCCGGTTTGGGCACAACTTGACAGCACCACGACCTCGGTGGTGCTGACCACCATCGACGGTGATTCGGGTAACATGTGGATTTGGAAAATCGACGGCAGTTCTGGCTCATTGGATTGGGAACGGGTCGCCGTTCAGGGGACGGACAGTGATTCGGATGCGCCACGACTTCGCCTACCCGGGCCCGTGATCGTTCAGCTCGACCAGGACACCGCCCCTGAGATGATCCTGACCGTACCGACCGATGCCAACGGACGAACGTCCGGAAGCGGTGCTCGCTTCATCGGAATGGAGTTGACATCAACCACCGAGGTGTTCAACTTCCGAGCACAAAACGGCTACGCTGACGCACAACCCCTTGCCATTGATACGGATGATGACGGGGTCGACGACCGCCTTTGTTGGGTGACGTGGTATTCCGAAGAGTCATTCAACTTCAACCGCAAAGGCATGTTGGGATGCACGGACATTTCGGACAGCACTCCGGTGACTGAATGGACCCGCGACCTTCAACGTGGGGCGGGGACGGACAACGATGAAATCGCTGCATCCCCGCCGTTTTGGCTCGATATCGACGGGCAGGGAACACCGGAAATCCTCGTTGGGTTTGGACGTCGGTTCTGGGCCTTTGACGGCGATACGGGAGCATCAGCCGACATCAACGATGCATGGTCGACACCGCTGAGCATGCCCCACCGAGTCTGGACCGCCCCCGCTGTTGCTGACATCGATGGTGACGGTCACGTCGATGTTCTCTTCGGGGACACCCTCGTTTCCAACCGTGGCGTCGACCTTACACCCGCCCTTGACAACCGAGGTCTCTCGTTCAACCCCGCCCAAGCCGACCCGGGTCAAACCGTGACCGTGACCGGTCAATTTGCCAACGTTGGCACCAGCGAAGCTGACGAAGACGTGGATGCTGCCATCATCATGAACGGGATTGAGTTGCACAGGGAGCGGTTCACAAGCAGCGACCCGGTTGCTCCCTCTGGCGAAGGAGGACCGTTGACATTCTCGGCAGACTTCGTGGCGGAACTCGGCGTTCATGAATTTGAACTGGTGTTGGACGTGAACAACAACATCACGGAACAACGTGAAGACAACAACCACGAATCCATGCAGTTCTCGGTCGTGGAACCTTACCTCGCAGAACTCATCGGCCCACTTGACCCACCTCGAATCCCTCCCGGCACCTCTCAGCAAGTTGATGTGGAACTGCTGGCGACGGGTTCGAAAACGGCAGACTGGTTGGTGACGTACGACGACAGCCAACTTCCCGAAGGTTGGACGTTTGAGGTTGCCAACAACGCCGTGCTTACCCGTGAACTGGTACCAAACGTTCCACAAACGCTGACCTTCGACGCCAGTGTCCCATCCACGGCGCTCGGTGATGAATCTGGCCAGATCACCTTGACCATGGCGCTCGTGTCAGACCCCACCATCAACTCAACCCTCGACCTGCAACTCGACGTGTTTCGGACACGTGGGCTTGATTTGACGGGTGCCAGCGGCATGAATACGTCCACAGGACACGGGCGTCCGGGCCAAACCGCCAAGGCCTGGTTCATGGTCGAAAACTTAGGGAACGCTCCGGAGAGCACCACCTCCATTACGTGGACGGCCCCTTCATGGGGGGGTTCTCCATCCATCCATGACGCCGCCGGCCAGCAACTGTTCAGCATCGCATTGAATCCGGGCGAGACGAAGGTTCTGTTTGCCCATCTTGATACACCATCAAGCACCAGTTTCGGTAGCAGCACGCAATCCACGCTCACGATGTGCATGGGAAGTGGAGAAGATGCACTGTGTGAATCCATGCCGTTCACCTTCATCGCTCACAAAGTGGTGGCCGAACCCACGCACCACCGTACACTCCCCGACGCCACACTGACATGGAGCATCCAAGGCATCATCCCGACGTCGGGCGCAGCCACATGGAGCATGAATGGCATGGGCATGCTTGAGACCGATTGGATGTGGACGACCAACGGCGACCTCAGCATCAACGGAACAAACCTGGTGGCGCAAGGGACTGCAGGGAACGTGTTCACCGGAGAGTTGACCCTCCAACTTCCACCCAACGCCGTCCCAAAACGCCACACCTTCGCCGCAACCGACGCTGCCGACGCTGATGCTGAGTTCAACATCAGCCTTCACGTGCTGCAAATATTCAGAGCCAGCGTGGACGTAATTGAACCAACGACGACCACGCCAGGCCAACCCATTTCCCTCAACGTCAGTGAAGCCCATCGTTTCTTGCTCTCGCTCGAAAACCCAGGGAACGGAGAGGACACGTTCTTGCTCAGTGCGGCAGCACGCAGCGTCGGTGAATCCACGGCACCAGAGGTGTTGTTCACTTACTACGACCCGCAGAAAACCTTGGGAGCCCTGTCAACGGGAATTGGTACGGTTGATGTCGTGCTCTCGTCAGAAATTCCGGCTCTGACACCCTTTTTCCTTGATTTCACATGGACCTCGCTCGGCGGTGAAAACATACACGATGTGGTCAGCGTTGAGGTCCAAGCGGCACAAAGCCACGAGTGGTCGGTGTTGGCCATCAACGCCACCTCGGTGATTGGAGCGCCCGGCCAAACGTTGGAGTTCGGGTTCAACCTCACCAACCTTGGCAACGCTGCTGATGCACTCACCCTCCAACCAGAACTCCACCAGCATCCGTTTGGAAACGATGTCTCCACATGGGACGCTGCGGCGGTGGAAACCACCACCGTCGCCGTCAACGGCACGACGGAATTGATCTTCTCAGTGGTGGTACCACAAACCGCATGGGCCACCTCGTCGGTGAACATCAGTTTGCATCACGTTGCCAACGGCTATGTTCTCGACGAAACCGCGCTCTCCATCGAGGTGGATGCTGTATCCGGTTGGAAACTGAATTTGACCAACGCCGACCTCGAAGTCGATCCGGAGGGTGAGAACCTCACGTTCACACTGGTCCATACGGGGAACGCCTACGAACAGCCCTACTTTGCAAAAGCAGGTGCTGGCTGGAACATCACACTTCCTGAAAGCGTGCCGGAAGTGGCACCCTATGCCATCAGTTCGTTTGATGTTCATGTTCAACCCCCGGAAAACGCCATCGCTGGGGAAGTGGGCGTCCTACGCATTCGAATCACGGGTAACGATACCAGCGGCTTGGTCGTGGAGGAGATCCCAGTCAGAGTAGGTGCATCACCAAACATCGTCGTTGACCACCGAGGCGTCTGGAGCGTCAACGAGCAAGGTGGATACCCGACGGCTTGGATCGAAAATCAAGGCAACGACATCGCCATGCTCACCGTGGACCTTGACGGTCTCCCTGAAGGTTGGTCAACGCAACAAGGCAGCCAGATGATCCTCGCTCCCGGAGAAGTCGCTGGCATTCCCATGAGCCTCGTTCCTGCAAGCGACTGGAACCAACAGCGGATGTTGCTGACCATCAACGTCAATCATCCACTGCTCGGGGCTCAGAGCCACAGCATTGAGGTTGAGTACAGCCATGTTTCCTTCTCCAGCTCCCCCATCGTTGATGCCTACCTCGGAACCGAACAGTCTGTTTTGGTTTCAGGAGATGGTGGTGAAACCGTCGCGTTTGGTGGTCCACTAAACGTGGAAGCGACATCCCAAACCGTGTCGTTCATCCAGCCATCCTCCAGTGGAGAATACCTGCTGACATGGTCAATCGAAGGCGAAGAGGGGAACCTCTCCATCTATGTCGTCGCCCGACAATACCCCGATTCAAGCATTGCATGCCAATTCCTCGATGATGCATTCGATGGCCTCGGGCAAGCTGAATTGGAGGGGACGGCGGCCACCTGTGTTCTCACGGCGGGGGCAACGGAGGACCTCCGAGCGGTGTTCACCTTGGTGAATTCCATTGGTGAACGCATCGAGATCGAGGAAGAGAGTCTCGTTGTGGCAGCAGGGCAAGAAAAGACGTTGAACATCACCCTCACCGGATGGGACCCCGACCCGGGGGTCTTCGATGTGATGTTGACTGGCTACGACCAATATGGACGAAACCTTGCCGACATTCAAACATCCGTGGTTGCACGGGAACAGGGTTGGAATGTAGGTATCAGTTCGCTCACGAGCAACGGCGACATCAACATCGGTATCAAGCGCAGCGGCTACGGCCTCCTCGAAGATGCCGTTTGTGAGCTGCTGGTGGAGGCCGAAGGCGGGTGGTCGACAACCTACATCGTCGATGTCGCCTATGCAGAATTCGCACCGGTGATTCAAATCAAGAACCCAGACAGCATCGAACGGGACGAAAAGGTGTCCGCCACGCTTGCTTGTAGCCTGCCGTTTGACATTGATGACAACCCCGAAGACGACACCATGAGCACATATTACAAACCCGCCAACATTCTCGCTGTGTCCTCAAGCGACATCGGATGGATCATCGGTGTGGCTGGTTTAATGGTGGCGATCGCATGGTTGTTGGGAGCTGTTCAATTCGGAGGAAAGAAGCCAATTGAGACACCACCAACCAAGCAGAAGGAAAAGCGGGCAAAACCCGAACAGCATGTGGATAAGGAATCAAACTCGGAAGCGCCAGTAGAAGAGGACGATATGCAGTTGGAAATTGACACGACACCGGCCGAAGAACCGGCGATTGAAGATGACATGCATTCAGAAGAATCTCAGCCGATGATCGAGGTGTTTGACGACGTTGAGACTGCACCAGAACCCGTTGATGAGACTGCAAGCGGCCGGCTTGCAAGCCTCCGCCAAGAAATGGGTGGGGACGATCAGAATGAACGAGAAGGTAGCATCGAGGACCGAATGAAGAAGTTCTTCGGTGGCAACGAGTGATGCAAGTCCTTATCTCGCTGTGGTGGAGCCAACAGGCATGGACGAGGCGACTCAAGCATCCACGACAGCGTTCTTCACGCTTGATGCGTTCAACGGGGACCTCGCATCCCGGGTCATGACGGCCATTGAAGGGGCCATGGAGGGCGATGAAGAAGGTTGGACCAACCTCGTAGAGGCCGAACCAGATCTCCATCTGCGTTTGACGCAGCAAGGCATTCAAAACCCAGCTTCTTACTCATCCATCCAGTGGGACCCTGCGACGATCCTGTTCACATCATGCGTTGAACTCACCAATGACGGTCGCCCACTGCCGCTGGGTGAAACCATGACGAGGGAACGCTTTGGGCGCTTCCCATTCGGCAATGGTTCAGCCCTTGGCTACCTGCTGGAATTCATTCGTCCAAACCGAAGCATCACCGACCACGACGGCCAGAGTATCTATGATGAAATCATTGAGCAACTCGAGCAACTCGCGTTCGGGTGCGAAGAGCAGCGACGAGGTCATCTCCGATTCGAGGACGGATTTGGTGGGATGCAGATTCATGGTTTTTTGCGAGCAGAAGAAGTACGTCAACTACGGAAGAACCTCGCGAGCCGAGCATGGACCGCATCTTACGACGAGCCATTGGACGGCGGCGTGGCCGACGTAGCCAAGCATTTCACAACGCTTCTCAAGGCTGCCGAACGACGCAGGGTCGGTCTGGCGCTGCGCACGCACCGCTGACTCAGAAATCCTGCGATGTCAGGCGCTCGTACATTGACGCGTAGAGCGCTGCTGTTTCGTCGATGACCGATTGTGGAAGCGCGGGAATGGGAGGCTCTTCCGTACCGGCGTCTCGAGCCGTCTGAAGGTTGGCTTGATGACCGGTCTCGATGTAGTGGGAGCGAACGAATTCCTTGGACAGTTCAATGCACTCACCGTTGGCGTAGGCTTCAGCGTCCCACCAACGGTCTTCATCGAGGGTGCCGAACGTGTCGACCAGCACGACCTCACGGTTGGTACCAAGGGCGAATTCTTTCTTTCCGTCCACGTGAATAAGACCGTTCTTGGCCGCTTCTCGCTCAATGATCTCGTCAATGGCCAGCGCAGCTGCCACGATCTTCTCGTACTCTTCGTCTGTAATGTTGGAGATTTCGAGGGCTTCCTCTCGGCCGATGTTTCGGTCAAAGGTCTCGAACTTGGTGGTCACCTCGACGAAGGGTTGGGAGAGTTTCACACCGTACTTACAATCTGGAGCCACACCAAGGGCTTCAGCAGTCAATTCTCCACGTTGGAAGCGACGCCAAGCGGAACCCGAGAGGTAGTGGCGAACGATGACTTCGAGCGGCACGAACACCCATTCCATGTCCCGAGGGATGGCGCCTGGCTCTTTGATGACCTTGACCTTACGAACCAAACATCGGTCGGGAGCATTCACCTCAATCAAGTGCGTTTTGCAGATGCCAGCTTCTTCAATGAGTTTGAACCAGTGCGCCGTGGTACGGTTGAGCGATTCACCCTTACGAGGAATCAAGGAAGGAATGATCTGGTCAAAAACCGAAATCTGATTCGTGAATCGAAACTCGTAGATGTCCTCATCGTCGGTCGACCATACTTGCTTGACTTTGCCTTGGTAGAGCATTTCTCCCATGTAACCTAACCTTTGAAATCAGCCTTTGAACATTTCATCCCGCCACGATGGGCTGATTCAGAGGAACCCAAGGGCGTCTTCGATACGATTGAGTTCAGGTCCTGTTGTTTGGGTGCCGCTGATGGCACCTGTGTTGGATGCACACACGCCTGCACCCACGTAGGGTGAGCCAAACGAAACGGTTCCGACCATCGGCTTGACGCCGAGGACTTCCTCAATGAGCAGCGCCTCATCGGGCGTGACATCCGGGTGCAAAAGGACACCCTGGTCGTTGGCGACGGCCAAACTTCCCACCACATCTTGGCCGGCCACGGTGGTCGCAGCGACATCAACGGCCAGCACCTCGGCGAGAATCTCGAGACCTTCGTGAGGAATGCTCGGTGAAGCAATGGCTCCCTGTTCGTTCACAACGAGGAGATTTCCAGCGGTGTTGACGCCGCCTTCCATGACCACCACGTCACCAAAGGCCGTGAGTTGGTCGATATCACCCTCCGTTGCGATGTCTGCAACAGCAATGCCCTTGCTGTTGCCGCACACGAGGGCACCAACAAGGCTGGAACCACCGATGGAGATCGGGTGCAGTTCGAGTCCAAGGCACGTTTCAAAGGCCTCAACGGTGGGGGCCGGAAGTTCGGGAGGGTGAAAGAGAACGTTGCCAACACTGGCCAAATGGATGCCCACTTGGTCGCTTCCAAAAATATCGACCGTGTCTATTGGCATGGGCTCATCACGACCTCGGTCTTGGAGTTCTAAAACGTGGTGTTGGTGGGGTTGCCTGAACGCAAAAAAGGCCGGCCTCCAACGGAGGTCCGGCCTTAAGCGCCCTTGCGGGTCGAGGAACCCGAGGTGAAAAGAGAGGGGCACAGTGACTTCCTTTCCCGTGGACTCTCGTACCACAGTAATGGGAGAGACGCAGAAGGGCTTGACTTCTGGGTTCGGAATGGGACCAGGTAAACACCTTCGCTGTGACCGTGCACCCATCTCTTTTCGAATCGGATAGGTTGCGACGGAGCGTCGCAAATTGAATTGGCATGAACTTTTAGACGAAGGGCACTCATGGTGCGGTTACGATACAACACGAAAAAAAGATGCTCGAACATTAGTGCTGCTGGACTGAATACGTCGCCGAAGCTTCGTACTTACATCCGCAGTCTATCATCTCGTCTTTTACGAGCGTTCTGAGGTGTCTCGTCTTTGGGGTGGCTTCGAGCTTAGATGCTTTCAGCTCTTATCCTTCAGGGCGTGGCTACCCAGCATTG
>DAET01000057.1:14455-15682 GCA_002497765.1 Euryarchaeota archaeon UBA486 | reverse complement strand
GCCATGGAAGCCCTTCGAGAGGGTGCATCGTTCATTGGCATTGTCGGCGAGACGGACGAACTGGTTGACCCGTTCTCCCATCTTGACGCCCCAATTTGGTCCGAGAAGCCGCCGGCTGAGCTCCACAAACTCGCCTACCGCTACTGCGAAGAGCTCACCATGCGGGAGGCCGGCAATTTCTATCACTCGTTCAAGTATCTCCCTGAGGAACAGCGCTTGGCCATGTGCGCCATCTACGCCTTCTGTCGGCGAGCGGACGACATTGCCGACGGCGACTGGTCGGACCGCTTCCCCGGGAGCAGAGGCGAACTCGACCCGGAAGCAACGGCCTACAGGAACCAACTTGAATCCCTCCAGGATCGAGGCACCATCCTCGACGAGGAAGCCTACCTCAACAAGATCACCCAACTCTTCTTCTTCCGCAAGAAACTCTCCACCTGCTACGGCGACGTTCACTCGACCGACCCCGTGTTCTTGGCCCTCAAGGACACGGTCCAGCGCTACAACATTCCACGAGACGTGTTTGACGACCTGATTTCAGGTATGGAGGACGACCTTTACAACAACCGATACCGTACCTTTGACGAACTCTACGTCTATTGCTACCGTGTCGCTTCCGTTGTGGGCCTGATGTGCATCGAAGTCTACGGCTACGACAACCCCATGGCCCGTAAATACGCTGAATCGTGGGGCATCTTCATGCAGCTCACGAACGTCCTACGGGATGTTGGCGAAGACATCCAACGCGACCGAGTTTACCTCCCGCTTGACGAACTCGAGCGCAACGGCATGACTGAAGAAGAGCTCGGTGGGACCATCGTGCTGAACAAGCATTGGGAACCCTACTGCCGACACTACGCTGCTCGAGCACGAACTTACCTCGAGGAAGCACGTGCGCTGCTCCCGCTTCTGCCTCGCCGCACCCGCTATTCACCAGCGGCCATGATCGCCTTCTACGACAAGATTCTTCGTCAAATCGAGAAGCAACAGGGCGACGTGTTCACCGCCCGGGTGAAACTCAACAAATTCCAGAAGATTTCGCTGGCCGCTGCCGTTTACCTGCGCCATCGTTTCCTTCCGGCCTTCCTCGACCCCGTGTGGGGCGGTTTGGCCCGTGTCGGCTTGTTGCCCAGCGTTTGAGGATCAAGCCGGCCATGGCCGGTCATCATCCCACGTGTTCCATTCAGCCACCCACGAATGCATGAACGGCTCGATGCTCAGCCCCAT
>DAET01000057.1:743-14105 GCA_002497765.1 Euryarchaeota archaeon UBA486 | reverse complement strand
TCCCGAGGATGGATGGCCCCCTTTCTGCGAACCCCGGTTCGCAACAGCGCCACCGAGCAGGTTCGTCCCGACTGCACGGTTCGTTGCTGGAAATAGAAAAAGCGGTCATCCATGCCGACCAGATCGGTGATGATCTGCGTGCGCCGCCACGGCCGCAGACGGTGTCGGTAGCGGATGGTCGAACCGGCCACCACGAAGGCGGAGCGAGTCTTTCGCACCCACTTGAACAAGCCGGTTCGCATGGCCAAGTCGTACCTGGCGAGGTCAAAGAGGACGAAGTGGCGGCCGTTGTTGACCTCTGGATAGACATCAAGGTCGGCCAAACCCGGACGAAAAGTCCAGGCGTAGGACGTGGTATGGTCGAACACCTCACGCTTTCGGAACGTGTTCTTGACGACCATCAAGGCCAACCGTAGGTAGGCGTACATCGTGCATCATGCCTGGCGCGTAAAGGCCTGGATGCCCGTGATGTAGCGACCAAGAATGAGGTTGTGGATGTCGTGGGTGCCCTCGTAAGTTTTCACTGACTCAAGGTTGGCCATGTGGCGCATGACGGGGTATTCGTCGAGGATACCGTTTGCACCGTGGATGTCTCGAGAAACTCTGGCAATCTCGAGCGCAATGTCCACGTTGTTCATCTTGGCGAGGGAAATTTGCTCGGGGAACCACGAACCGTCGTCCTTTTTCTTGCCGAGGTGGTATGCCAGCAGCTGTCCCTTGGTGATTTCACGGAGCATCCACGCCAACTTGTTCTGAACGAGTTGGTAGGAGGCGATGGGGTGGTCGAATTGGATGCGGGACATGGCGTAGGTTTTGGCGCTGTGGAAGCAAGCCATGGCCGAGCCCAAAGCACCCCAAGAAATACCATAGCGTGCATTGTTCAAGCAGGAGAACGGGCCACGCAGACCCTTGACACCTGGCAGCATGCGGTCCTTCGGAATCTTGCAGTCTTGGAAGACCAGTTCGCTGGTGACGCTGGCTTTGAGCGAATGCTTGCCCTTCATCTCAGGAGCACTGAACCCTTCATCGCCCTTTTCGACGATGAACCCTCGAATCACACCGTCGAGTTTGGCCCAGACCACCGCAAGGTCCGCGATGGTGCCGTTGGTGATCCACATTTTCGCACCGTTGAGGAGGTAGTGGTCGCCCTTGTCCTCGGCCTTGGTGACCATGTCGCCAGGGTTTGAACCGTAGTCAGGCTCGGTCAGGCCGAAACAGCCGACCCATTCACCTGAAGCCATCTTCGGGAGGTACTTCTCCTTCTGCTCCTCGGTGCCAAAGTCCCAGATGGGGTACATGGCGAGGGAGCCCTGAACGGAGGCAAAGGAACGCAAGCCGCTGTCGCCTCGCTCCAGTTCTTGGCAGATGAGCCCGTAGGCGACATAGGAAAGCCCGGGGCATCCGTAGCCCTTGAGCGGTGCACCCAACACGCCCATTTCTCCGAGGGCAACTCGCCATTCATCGAGGAAAACGCCTTCTTCGCAGGCCTGCTCAATCTTGGGAATGACGGCTTCGTCCACCCACTCGCGAACCATGTCGCGAACCATGATTTCTTCCTCGGTCAGGAGGCTTTCAATGTTGTAAAAGTCGAGTCCTTCAAACGGCTCCATGAACTACCCTCAAACCAGTGGCCACGCGGGTGCTTCATCAACATGTCCCCTCGGTTGATAGAAAGCAGTGGTTCATTTCTTCCCGAAACGCCATTCTCGGTACTTTCGCTGCATCCACGGGCTGTTCATGTAAATCAGTCCGATGATCACACCGGGAACAGATACCGCCACGGCACCGAGCACCAACACGTCCATGATGCTGGTCTCCACTTCTTCAACGGCAGGTGAAAATTCGATGATGTTCCCGAAATCAGTGATGATGAATCCATGGTGCCGGGTGGTTTCCCACACCACGGCCAGACCCCGGCCAGCCACCACGGCGTCCCATGCTGCTGCGTCCTCAGGAACCAAGACGGAAAAGGCCTCACCGGTCATGGGCGTGTGTCGAACCAGCCCGAGAGGAGCCAAATGCACGAGCGTGGTGCTGTCGTCACCGGGGGAATCACCAACAAATTCACCGCTGGGCAGGTCCCAAGGAACGCCCTGTTCGACCGTGGAGGCCCGAGCATCGAGGGTGTTGATTCGAACCACCTTGCTCATCAAGCCACTGGCGAAACCCACGCATTCATTGAGAATGGCGCTTGAACATTCGACACCCACCCAGGTCTGTGCAGCGGTTTGAGGGAGCCATGCGATGGTATGCGCTTCATCGATGACCGCCATGCCTTCCTCCAACGAAGAGAGGATGCAGACGTTGTAGTTTGGATGGCAATCGATGTCGGTAACCGAGCTCTCACCATGGTTGTCAAGTTGTTCAAAGCCCGTGTGTTCTGCGAACTTCCATACCTCGCCCGTTGACGAAGCCACATAGGCGAAGTCCCCTGCTGGCCGCCATTTGACAGCGGTCAAGTCAAACCCGAGCACGCTGAACGTACCGTTCACGTAGGTGATGCTGTGGTCGTACGTGTCGTAACGCATGGCCATGCCATCGTCGCCCACCAGAAGGGCCGTGTTTCCACGGGGATGCCAAGCGATGTCGTGTACCGTGGAATTGCGTCCAGTCACGAGCTCGACGTCGAGGGCTCGGTTGCCCGCATCGTCTGCGGAGAGAAGACGGGCGTAGCCGTTTATGCCGCCCACAAGCACGTCCATGCCATCGGGCGAAACTTCTCCCGTCGTGATGCCGAGGTCGCTCTCTCCAAGGGCGCCGGCATCGCTCAGTTCAATGCGGCTGACCATCTCAGCCAAAGCCAAGGGCGCCATCATCAGCAAAACGAGGCCAATCGCGAACCATGCTGCACGGCGCATGGCAAACCGAGCCGACCCCGCATCAAAACATCTCCCATGGCACGGCCCGAAACAAATTTCTGAGACGGTGGCCTTATGAGACGCTGGCCGTTGCCTACGCCATGGAGCGATTTGCAGTCAAGCGTGGCCTCATAAAATCCATGGGCGGGAACGCCGGGTTGGCAAAATTAGCCACGAATTACTTTGAGAACATCAACGTGGACGCTGAAGGCGTGTTCACCGGCTCGTATGGCTTGCTTGTCAGCGTCCAAGGTTCCTACGATAACAGTGGAAAATTGGCCGTCGACGTGGTGCAGCTCAAAGGCGCTGACCTCGCTGAATTCCTTGACAGCGAAGCGGGCCCTGAACAAGCCATGGAATCCCGAAAGCGATGGTCTGGATTCCTCGATGAGGCCACGGGCTACAGCGCCAAACAACGCGGCGACAAAGCCAAGGAGGAAGCCAAGAAATTCTCAAAGGCCAAATCCGCCATTAAGATGGCTCACAAATCCATGGAGCTCATGAAAAACCTCGACCAGGCCACCATCGACACCGCTCACCAACTCATCGCTGACCTCGAAGCCATGATCGAAGCCGGCACGCCTCCTTCCGAGACCCAGGTCAAAAAACTGGACAAGTTGTTCTGAGGCGGTTGCATGGCCTCCCCGCAAGACATCCCCGCCTTGCTGGCTTCCAAAGACGGTTATGCTGACCTCAACGAAGATGCCAAACATACCCTTCACACCATGGTTGGCGATGTGGAAGAAGTCGTCGGCGTTGAGCATCTCATCGATGCCCTTCACCATGGCACCTCTCACGGTGGCGACGGCGTCTTGCGCTGCTATGTTGGCTTTGAACCGAGCGGAAAAGCACACATCGGATGGAAAGTACTGGCACTTCAGTTGCGACGGATGCTCGATGCCAACGCCAACGTGATGGTGTTCCTCGCCGACTGGCACGCTTGGGTCAACGACAAATTCAACGGCGACATGGACGCTATTCAAACGACCGCTGTGTACATGCAGGAGACCTTTCGCGCCCTCCTCGACCATCCTCCGGAGGGCGAAGGACCCGGTGAATTGCAATTCAAGTGGGCCTCAGAATTGATGGAATCAAGCGACTACTGGGCTCGTGTCCTCCGGTGCTCCAAAGGGGCCACCTTGGCCATGGTTCGCAAAACCTTCACCATCATGGGACGCGACGAGGCTTCCTCCGACCACGACCTCTCCAAATTCTACTACCCGGCCATGCAGGCAGCGGACATCTTCGAGATGGACATCGACATCGCCATCGGCGGCATGGACCAGCGAAAGGCGCACATGTTCATGCGAGACGTCGCTTCAAAATACGGCTGGGCCAAGGCGACCTGCCTCCACACCCCCATCATTTCCTCGCTCAAGGCCTCCGGCTCACGCATGGAATCCTTTGACCACAAGATGTCAAAATCCGACCCTAACGGCGCCCTTCTTCTGCACGACACGCACGATCAGATTCGAAAGAAGATGAGGAAGGCCTACATCTCGCCCGAAGACCCTCAATCTCCGGTCTACGAACTGGCTGAACACATCCTCCTCCCCGAATTCGGCGAAATCGTGGTTACGCCCAACCCCAAATTTGGCGAACCAAGCACATGGACGGACCTGGAGGCGTTTCGGGCAGCCGTCATGGACGGTACGCTCCACCCGCTCGATGCCAAGTTTGGCGTGGCTGACGGCCTGGCCAGAGGGCTGGAGGCGTTGGCATCCCACTTTGAAGCGAACCCCGAGACACTGGACAAGGTCACGGCCCTCATGAACGGCTGAACTCAGTCTTGGATGGGCAGTTCCTCGATGCTCAAAATGTCAATGGACAGCAAACGGCGAGTGTCCTTGGCAAAGTTTCGGTCCGGCACGGGTTGAACCCGAACGATACCGTTGATCCGAAGGTACTCTGAGGTCTTGATGGCGTCCACGAGGTCGTCAGCGACGGTCCCCAAAATTTGGTTACGAGTTGAACAGTTGATCAGGCGGTGCTCGCTGTTGTAGGTGATTTGACTCATGCTAATGTCTTGCACGTCTTCATACGTGCATTCTTCCGTGAGCATGCGGAAATTTGGACGAGGATGAAACAGACCCATCGGCATGTCCTTTGTGTCCATGTCAGCGAACACCTTGTCCAAGCACACCCGGCACACCCGAGGGCTCTCACGTTCCCTTGCCCGTCGCTGGTCGACGGCAGTCGTGGTTCCACAGTCGCGGCATTCGTACTTGGCCTGCTTCAGCCATCCGTAGGGCTGTGAAACATCGTTGATCTTCACATCCAGACAGACGAGGTCGTTTCGGTCTCGCATCCGCAATTCATCCACGCGATTCAGGTAGTTTTCCGACAGGCCGACCACACGAATCACGGGTCGAGTCGGAATCTTGTTGGCATCAAACTGTTCACGCATGATGCGGTGGCCAAACTCAAGTGCGCGCACCGGGTTCTCGTGGAACATGTGCCGCAAGGTGGGTTGGGCGTCAATGAGGTGGTGTTCAATGTGGAAACCGTGGACGCTGTCCTCCATGCCCTGAAGGCGGGCGATGTCGTCTTTGTAGTGGCCAACGATGAGGGCTTTCCACTCTCGGAGGGCGGCTTGTTCTTCGGGGTCAATCTTAACGTTCTTCGGCGGCGACATGGAGTGTTTCCGCTGGCGGGACGGTTCATAATTGTACCCTGTGCCGACCAAATCGCCGCTCTCAGCGAATACCGTCATACGGCGAAGTGGCAAGGTTCATGAATTGAGTCTCGGTCGCAAAAACAAGAATTGGAGTGAATGCTCATGCCCAACATCATCGTTCTCGTTAAGCAAGTCCCCGACACCAATGCAAAAATTGTCGTCAACGGCGACCGAGTTGACCTCTCCAGCGTGAAGATGGTCATGAGTCCCTACGACGAATTTGCTGTCGAGACGGCCCTCAAGCACAAAGAGGCAGCAGGTGGTGAAGTCACGGCCTTGACCGTTGGCGGAGCCGGCGCAGAAAAGATTCTCAAGGACGCCAAAGCCATCGGCGTCGATCACATCGTTCGCATCGATGCCGAAGGTGAAATGGACTCCAACGCCCTTCAATCCGTTATTGCACAGGCCGTCGCCGACCTTGGCGGGGAAGTGGTGTATTGCGGAAAATCGGCCGCCGACACCGGCGCCGGTTCGACCGGCCCTGGCCTCGCCGAACGCATGGGCTGGGCCTCCGTGTCCAACATCATTGGCGCCACCTTTGACGGCGGTGTCAGCGTCGTGATGCCAAGCGGTGGCGGCAACGCTCAGATGAGCGTCCCACTCCCCGCCGTCGTGTCCTGCGACAAGGGCGACTTCAAGGTTCGAAAGCCCAACGTCAAGGGCATCATGCAAGCCAAGAAAGCCAGCGTAGATGTTCGTTCTATAGCCGCCCCAGGTTCCACCGTCTCCGTCGTCAACCACGCCCTCCCGCCCGCTAAACCAGCAGGGAAGAGCTACCAAGGCGGCGCAGCAGCGGCCGAAGTCGCACAACTGCTTCGAGACGAAGCCAACATCATCTGAGGTGATTCCATGACACAAACCATTGTTATTGCAGAAATGAACAACAACGCCGTCCACCCAAGCACCGCTGAACTCGTCAGCGCTGCGAACACCCTCGGTGGGGAACCAACCCTCGTCGTGCCCTGCACGGACGCTGGCCAAGCCAGTGGTGCTGCCGGCATGGGTGCCGCCACCATCATCGCCGCCAAGTCGGGCGCTTTCGCCCACTACGACGCCAGCGGCTGGGCAGAAGCACTGGACGCCGTCGTCCCTCAGGGAACCATCATCACGGGCGCCAGCCCTCAATCCAAGGACCTCGCTGCACGCTTGGCCGCCCGACGAAACCTCTCGGTGGTCCAAGACGCTGTGAAGATCGAGGGCGGCTCGATCACTTCACCCGTTTACAGCGGCAAAGCCATGCAAACCGTGTCCGCCAGTGGCGACGTGGTTGTTTCGGTCCGATCAAACGTCTTTGCACCTGCCACCGGTGGCGCAACCGATGTTTCCGTCATTGACACGGACGGGAACGTGGCGACCTCGGTTCAGGAATTCATGGCCAGGGCATCAGAGCGCCTCGACGTCGCAGAGGCCAACATCATCATCTCCGGCGGCCGTGGCATGGGCTCACCTGACAACTTCACGCACCTCGAAGCCATTGCCGACACCATCGGAGCGGCTGTCGGTGCATCTCGAGCCGCCGTGGATACGTGGGAAGCCATTCCCCATTCCATGCAGGTTGGGCAGACCGGCAAGACCGTCAACCCGAACCTGTACATCGCCGTCGGTATTTCAGGTGCCATTCAGCACCTCGCAGGGATGCGCTCTTCGAAGTACATCGTTGCCATCAACAAAGATGCCGACGCCCCCATCTTCCAACACGCCGATTACGGCATCGTGGCCACTTGGGAAGAAGCCCTTCCGGTGCTTCATGAGAGCCTCAAAGGCATGATGGGCTGATCAAGCGTACTTACCAAACCCGTATGTACCACCTGCACCAGCAGGCTCGCCCACAAATGGATTCGTCCGCTTTTCGTGACCAACGGTGGTCAGGGGGCCATGACCGGGATGAACGATGGTGTCTTCGTCCAGGGGCCACAATTGGGTGTGAATGGAACGGGCGAGCAGGTCGAAATCGCCGCCGGAGTTGGCGATATCGGTTCGTCCGACTGAACCCGCGAAGAGCGTGTCACCGACAAAGACATGGTCGGGGCCGTTCTCGACTTGAACCAACAGGCAACACCCGCCAAGGGTGTGCCCGGGCGTGTGCAGCACACGGAGTTCAAGGGTGCCAAAGCGGTATGTTTTGCCTGCTTCAAAGGCCTGGTCAGCGACGGCCGGTTCTGGCAGTGCGAGGCCGTAGCGTCGTCCTGAAGCTTGGGCGAGGGTTTGGAGAAAGTCATCGTCCGGATGGAGGTACCACTCCACATCGTAATGTTCCCGTAGCGCTGGAATGAAACCGCTGTGGTCAAAGTGAGCGTGCGTGTTGACCAACGCGACAACACGCCGCCTTGGCAACGCACGTTCCTGGGCTGCTGAGGCGTTTTCCGGACCTGTGGTCCAGTTCGGACCGGGGCCTTCGAAGGCATCAATCCAGTCAATGATGCGTTGTGGCTCATCCCCACCGTCGATGATGATGGTATCGCCCGTTGCGGGATCGGTGACCACAGAACAACGCATCTGGAGAGGACCAACGAAGAAATGTTCAATCCACGGTTCTCGAAGGCCCATGGTTCGGTGACACGCAACCCCTTCATGAGGTTGAGCCATCAACAATGTGAATCACCACAGCATCGGTGGTCCATGCCCCTTGGTGGTCAACGACACGCAATTCAAATCGGTGTTGACCCAACGGGAGCTTGAGTTTGAGTTGAGATGTCGCGGCAAGTTCACGACCTCGGTCATCGTGCCACGACCACGAAGCGATTTGTTCCTGCGGGTCGAACGACCCACGCCCGTCCAAGACCACCACGCAGGTACCGTCATCGCCTGCCGTGTGGCGCTGGTCGTCGCCGGCAATGGCACGGGGAGGAATGAATTCGTCAACGGAAGCTGCGAGGGCGTCCATCAACTCACCCGTCTCATCAAGTGCCAACTCTTCGATTCCTTGGAGGGCCTCAAGCAGGTCGTTTTCCGATGTCGGCTCAACCTTCACCTCCGTGGTCGAGACATCCTCATCCATCGCAGCCAGAAGGGACGCATGACTCGTTCCGCTCGAAACGGTCTGGAATTGCTGACGTTCTTCCTCGGTCAGGAGGTGGAGCACGTCGTCCTCACCACCGTACAACTCTTCGGCGGTCAGACCGTCAGCTGCTGGCGCCTCTTGGAACCACTGCGTCAGTTCCGCAGCATCCATTTCTTGCACGGGTGCTTCAAGATCAATCCAGCCGATCGGTTCAGGTGCGGTGTAATCGTTCTGGTCATCACCTGCAAAGAGAAGACCTTGATGGCGTTCGCTTACGACCATCAACCGAGGCATCCCTTGATGCTCCACCTTCCATGGCTGTTCATCCTCCTCGCCGTGGATGTAAAACCAGGAGCTGGCAATGACGCCCGACCGATGCTCCAGACACGTGAAGACGCCATACCCAGTCTCGAGGACACATTCCATTCGACCGTCCTCATACAAGCGATGAACCGTCCCATCGTCGAATCCAAGCACAGCCCCCCAGGATGCTACCGAAGAAGTAAGCATTCGCATACGTAGGTCGTTGCGAGCCAAAAGCTGGTCATCTTGCCACACTTCAAACTCAATAGCCTCTTCCTCCCCGGACACGAGCGCATGCCCCTCTCTTGTCAAGAACAGGCGGCCTTCTTTGGTCAAACCAAGGGCGGTGATGCGCTCGCCGTGCTCGCCACGAGGAGGTCGACGCCAGACGACGCTGTCTTCCGTGCATGTCAAGACCGTACCGCGTTGCTCGGCGACGTACAAGCGCTCTCCGTGAACCTCAACGTGGACCACATCATCCAACCCTAGCTTGCTGGACAGGTTCACGCTGTCTCGTTCGCGCTGAACGAGCACCACTTCGCCCATGCCGCTCAACACGACGACCTTGAGGGCCATTACATGACATGATTGAACGCCGCCGTCAATGGCTTGTGTTTCAACCAAGGACCCATCCAAATCGTAGAACATCAGTGATTCAAGGTCATCTCCAACCAGCAACCCGCCGCGGTGAAAGCCGAGGTAGGTAACACGGTGCTGCGTGGTGAAGACACCAGCCACATCGAGTCGTCCACCGTCCTCGAGACGACCCAAATGAACGGTGCCGGAACCTTCCACCCAGGCGATGGAATCAGACGAATCGTCCACTGCCAAGTGGTGCACTTTGGCCTCAGGGCGCAGCAGCGAGACCACAGAGCGGGTGGAGACCATGGAGGGTTGTCGGCAGGGTCGTAGAAAAGCACTCGCTCTTCGTGGACATCAAAGCGCTTCGTCGTTGTGAAGGTCAATCACCGCATCATCCGCATGCGATTGCCCCTTCGCCGCATCGTTTCGGGCGTCGTCGAGTTTCTGGAGGTAGGCTTCATCGATGTCGCCCGTGATGTACTCGCCGTTGAAACAGCTGGCATCAAAGGCGGTTACATCCGACGAAGGTTGGAGCGTGACATCGATGAGGTCGTCAAGGGTCTGATAGAACAACCGATCACTGCCGATGGTTTGGTTAATCTGCTCTATGCTTCGGCCGTTGGCAATAAATTCGTTCACAGCGGGCATGTCAATTCCGTAGACGTTCGGATGTCGAACAGGAGGTGCAGCCGAGGCAAAGTAGACCTTGGCTGCCCCAACGTCCCTTGCCATCTCGATGATTTGCGCGCTGGTGGTCCCTCTGACGATGGAATCATCGACCAACAACACATTCTTGCCCCGGAATTCATGCTCAATGGCGTTGAGTTTTCTGCGAACGGATTTCTCCCTTAGCGCCTGACCGGGCATGATGAATGTCCGACCAACATATCGGTTTTTGACGAACCCCTCCCTGTAGGGGAGGTTCAACGCCTTGGCCATTTGCAGGGCGGCGATGCGGCCTGAATCTGGAATCGGGATGACGACATCGATGTCGTGGTCGGGCCACGATGCCAACATGCGCTCAGCCAGTCGCTGCCCTTGGTTGAGACGGGATTGGTAGACCGACATGCCGTCGATGACCGAATCCGGGCGTGCAAAGTACACGTGTTCGAAAATGCACGGCGTGTAGGAGGCAGGCTCGGAACACTGCCGTGAAAAGAAATGGCCGGAGGCGCTGATGAAAATCGCCTCTCCGGGGAGCACATCACGCACGATCTCAAATCCAAGCGCCGTAATGGCCACACTTTCACTGGCCACGATGTATTCGGTACGACCGTCGAATTCACGCTGGCCATAGACCAGCGGACGAATGCCGTTGGGGTCGCGGAAGGCGAGCAAACCGTATCCTGAAATGACCGAAACACAGGCATAACCACCGCGAACCCGGCTGTTCACTGCACTGACGGCACCAAACACCGTTTCGATGTTCATGTGTGGATCACCCTGAATCCGCAGGGCAGAACTGCGCTCGCCGAGTTCGACAGCCAGGGCGTTCAAGAGCAGTTCAGAATCGCTCGTCGTGTTGATGTGGCGCATGCATTCGTCTCTCAAAAATCGACCCAATTCTTCTGCGTTGGTGAGGTTCCCGTTGTGGGCAAGGGCGATCCCATAAGGTGAGTTCACGTAGAAGGGTTGGGCCTCGGCACGAGAGGAAGAGCCGGCTGTTGGGTAGCGCACATGGCCGATGCCGACATTGCCCTCAAGGCGAAGCATGTGGCGCTTGAAGAAGACGTCCGAGACGAGGCCGTTTGACTTTCGAAGTCGAAAATGACCGTCAACATCGGTCAGGATGCCAGCTGCGTCCTGGCCTCGGTGTTGGAGGACGGTTAAGCCGTCATAGAGGAGTTGATTGACATGCGCACCTTGTTGACCGACAATGCCGATGATACCGCACATGCGTTCGCCTCAATCCAACCAATTCGTGGTTGCTTCTTATCGTTGCGATACGAAACCTTCAGGCCTTGGGGCGGTGGGTCTTCTTCGACCAGTTGTATTTGCGAATCTTGGAGGTTTCTCCATAGCCGCAGGATGCGCAGACCTTCTTCTGCTTGTGGTACGCATTGCGTCCGCAGCGTCGGCAACGGATGTGGGTGGTCTTTTGGCGTCGACCCATGGATGGTGTACCTTTGGACATGCGCTCACCTGAACGACTCGCCCACCGACCTCCTCCTTATGAATTCAACGGCACGCCTTGAGGCGACGGTCACTCCTCTTCGAAGTGAATCGTACGGCTTGGACCGCTCATGAGGCTGGCAAACAACGTTCCAGCGACGACCATTCCGGCAAGGCCAACCCCGACGGCCGTTGTGCTGAATCGAATGATGTTGGAAAGGGCTTGAGCGCGCACGGAACCGTTGTCCTCCATCAACAATTCACCCTGGGAGAGGAAAAACACCGTCAAGGCCGTGCCCAAACCAACGCTGACGGCCATGCCAAACAAAGGAGCAATAGGGCGTTTTCTGGCATCACCGTAGACGAACAAGGTCAGCAACAAAATGAAGGAAAACAGCGTGAAGGAAGTGAGAAGGGCATTGGCAAAGCGTACCAGCGCACCATCGGTTGATCCACCAGAGAGGTAGATCACACTCAGGACCACGGCCACAAACGGCAGCACCACCTTGGCGCCAGTGTTGAGCATGGAAACGGGTGCATCGGCCTTACTCAGACTCATCACCTCCGCTGATGTTGCTGGCGATGACCTTGCTCGCCTGAGCCAACTGCTCGGTCGTCGGCGGTGCCAATCGATGGGGAGCGGGCTGTTGTGATTCGTACACGCCCAAGACCAGCGCAAACACCAGGACGGCGATGGCAGCGCCGACCATCACGCCGAAGAGATCCGCTGCTGCGAGGACCACTTCAATCGCGAATTGATCATGGTTGACGTTGGGGCCGTCAAGGAAGGCCCCCAACAACAGCAACAGTCCTGAAAACGCGGCAAGCAAGGTCATCAAACGCTGCTCTTGTTGGCGATCCTCGCCAACCAAGCCGACGAGGGCAGCAGCGCCTGCACCGAAGGCGAGCACACCCAACAGCATCGTCGGCCAGAAAATTAGCCAGTATCGGTTGACTTCACCGGGATACGTTGGCGTGAGCTCCCACCAGTGCATGGCCTCCAACCACAGGACACCTGTCAACACCATCACCACGCCGGTTTTTCGGTCAGCCCGGGAGAGTTGACCCACCGGAACGTTTCCTGAGAAGGTGATGAGATAGAAGCCCACGCCCAAGAGGACACTTGGCCCAACAAGGCTCCCGAGCAAGTGGCCAAATGCACTCGACGGAGAAAACGAGAGGGTCCAAGGCGTGGCCATGAGCGAGAGAAGCCCCGCAGAAGCCATCGCAAGCCCGATTTTGCGTTGCACGGCTACCTTGGAAAACAAACCCAACATGCCGCCTGAGAGGACAAAGAGACCTGCAAGCCAGAAGAAAACGAAGGCTTGCGTCGCCTCTTCCATGCGGTGTGCTGTCCCCCTCATCTTATAGAGAATCCCTCACACAGCGACGCAGTGCGTTGAAGTTGTCCAAAACGCATGGCGGAGGGCATAAATACCCGACCTCTGTGGGCTGAACGCTTAGGTGTTCACATGGTGAAGCGACCCCGTCAAGTTATGCGCTACAGCCCATCGGCTGGCAAGCACACCCTCCACACGGTGGAGCGAGTGAAGAAGAAGCGAGCCTCCGAGCTTCGCTGGGGTCAGCGCCGATTCCGTCGTGTCATGGCCGGTTACCGAGGTTTCCCTCGTCCCAAGCCCGATGGCCGTGAAAAGCCCACCAAGCGTGTCAACATTCTCTACCGCTGCACGGAAACGGGCAAAGCGCACTACGCTCCTTGCAAGCGAGCCAAGAAATTCGAACTTGTCGACCGTTGAGGTGTTTCCAATGACCAACCATTTCCTCCGAGTGAGCTGCCGCGACTGCGGAAGCGAATCCATCATCTTCTC
>DAET01000057.1:0-345 GCA_002497765.1 Euryarchaeota archaeon UBA486 | reverse complement strand
GCTGGCGGCAAGGCCGATCTCGTCGGATGCACGATTGTTGAAGCACTGAACTGAGGAGGCTGAGCCTCCATGGTGATTCAAGACGGCGCCACCCCCGACGAGGGCGAATTGGTTGTCGCCACCATCAAGACCGTTAAACAAAACGGTGCCTACGTTGACCTCGACGAGTACGAAGGCATTGAGGGCTTCATTTTCATCGGAGAAATTGCGTCCGGCTGGGTCAAAAACATCCGTGGGTTTGTCCGCGAAGGTCAGCGAGTCATTTGCAAAGTGATGCGGACTCGACGAGACGGTACCTCGCTCGAACTCTCGCTGAAGTCTGTTTCCGAAGAACGTCGTCGAGAC
>DAET01000069.1 GCA_002497765.1 Euryarchaeota archaeon UBA486 | reverse complement strand
GAGCGGTCCTCCGTCCGGGCCACCTTCAGGTCCTCCAAGCGGTCCGCCATCTGGACCACCTTCAGGTCCTCCGAGCGGTCCTCCGTCCGGGCCACCTTCAGGTCCTCCAAGCGGTCCGCCATCGGGCCCTCCAAGTGGCCCACCGTCCACGCCCTGAGCGAGGTTGAACTCCATGTCGGATACCTTCTCAATGGAGTTGTGTGGCTCGAAAGGCGCATGGCAAATCGTCCCCGAGGGATGCGACGGCATCGACTTGGAAGCCGTCGGTGCGAAGATCGTCGCTGACGGTTATGCGGTGGGGCTTCGCACGCGCTTGATGTGGACGTTTACAGGCCCAAGCGACCTCTCTTTGTTCCCGAGCGGTAAATTGCTGGTCAAGACCCAAGATCAGGAGCTCGCGTCGAACGTCGCAGAGCGCCACCTCAACCACTGGATTCAGACGGGTTGAACGGCATGGACCTCAACACCGTCGTCGCTCGACTCCTCGCAGACGAGGCCGTGGTGTATCCCACCAGCACCCTTCCTGGTTTGGGCGCCCGGCCAACGCCACAAGGGTTGGACGCGGTGTTTGCTCTGAAGGCACGCGATGACCGTAAACCGGTCAGCTTAGCGGTCCGCAACCTGCAACAAGCCGGGGCTTTGGTCCACATTCCTGAGCTGGCCCACGCGCTTGTCGAGGCGTTTCCTCCGGGGAGTCTCTCCCTGATTCTACCTGCTCGCGAGGCACAAGATGCACGGCTCGGTGGCCAAGCCATCGCGGTACGATGCGTGGTCGACCCAATCGCACTTGCGCTTGTGGATGCCGTTGGGCCCATCACGGCCACCAGCGCCAACATGAGCGGTGAGGCCCCTGCTTTGGACACCGAGGTGTGTGCACATCAACTTGGTTTACCCCGAGGCGCCGCAGCACCTGGCGTCTGCCCAGGCGGGCCCGGCAGCACCTTCCTTCTGCTTGAGGAACGGGCCGGAGCCACGGAGGTAAGCGTTATCAGGGCGGGCGCTGTACCTGAATCGGACGTGATGGCATGGGTGACTTCGAGGAGGGCATGAAGTACTGGCGTGATGCCGGTCACGTGGCCCGACGGACGCTCGAGGCCATGAAAGACGAACTTCAGCCAGGAAAAACATGGCACGAAATCATCGAGGCCGCTGAGCGCTTCATCCATCGACACGGCGGCAAGCCAGCCTTCCCAGGGACCATTGCGGTCAACAACATCGCCGCCCACTTCACCACCGAGCACACGGTCAGTCCACCAGAAGGCTGGGAAGGCGACATGGTGCTTCAGAAGGGCGACTTGGTGAAGATCGACTATGGTGTGCACATCAAAGGACACATCGGTGACAATGCCCTGACCTTCGAGGTCGGCAACACCAACAACCACACCGAGCAAATCAAGGCCGCCCGCGAAGCACGCGACGCGGCCATTGAGATGATGCATCCGGGCACACCTTGGCACAAGGTCGGTGAAGCGGCAGCACAACCCTCCCTCGACGCCGGCTTCCAACCCATCAGGAATCTGTGCGGCCACCAGCTCAAGCCTTGGGTGCTCCATGCTGGCGTGTCGGTGCCGTCCTACCGATGCGGACCTGATCATCAGGGGTTCAAAGGCGTCGTTGAGGAAGGCTCTGTGTACGCCGTGGAGCCGTTCAACACCACCGGTGAGCAGGGCCTGATCAAGAACATGGGCCCGAGCAATTCGTCCAACATCTACCGAGTGACGGGCGCCACCACCTCCCGAAAGGCACGTGCGAAGAAGCAACTCAAGCCGCTCGGAGCACAAATGGCGCGCAACCTCGAAGAGCGGTATGAGACCCTTCCCTTCGCCGAACGTTGGGCCTACCCCATGCTGGAGAAGCCCTTCCCGGACGCCGATGAGGCCAGCCGGCAATCCAAATGGAATGCCTTGGTGAAGAAACTCGTCAGCATCCGGTTTTTGGAAACGTACCACGTGCTGGCCTGTGCTGATGATGGCATGG
Source organism: Euryarchaeota archaeon UBA486 (assembly GCA_002497765.1). Taxonomy (GTDB): domain Archaea; phylum Thermoplasmatota; class Poseidoniia; order Poseidoniales; family Poseidoniaceae; genus Poseidonia. Next base: position 11,683 of record DAET01000069.1, on the reverse strand, counting down.
TTGGGCAATTCGAACACACGGTGGCGGTCACCTCAGGCGGCCCTGAGATCCTCACGGTCGAATGAGCTTGGTGATGCAGGTCGCCTTTCTCTCCCCATGACTCGATGGTGAGACGTCCCCTTCTCCATGTCCAGGTGCACCGCTCATTTCTGCCGTTGGGCCGACCGTCGATACATCCGGCAAGGGTTATGAAGGCAGGACGCATACGAACATCTGAACAGGTGTGAATTGGCTTCGTTGAGTGCATCCCATCCCCTCTGCGTCTGCTCTCGCCCTGTTCACCTTCATTCACTCCGGCCGCGAGGCTGTTCACAAACGGTTTGCACCACCCGCTGAACGTTAATAGGTTCAGAAATAACACAACATAACCGCGCAGTACGTCGGTTTTGAAGCATCTACCTGAAGTTAATAGGCGGAGTATTCAAATAAGACGGTTGATTTGGAAAGAAAGCCCGTAACGGGCAGGAAGGACTGAAAATGAACAACGAAAACCGAAATGATGAGGCTGTGAGCCCCGTTATCGCGACCATCCTGATGGTGGCGATCACGGTCGTGCTCGCTGGTGTGCTGTACGTCTGGGCAAGCTCCCTGGCTGAAGGCAACACCGACGGTGACATCGCCTTTTACGTCTTCGACGCCGAAGACGCTGGTGGCGACCTCACCGACGGCACCGATGACAACCTGGTCCGCGTCACCATGACGCAGGGCAGTGACATCAACTGGGCCTCTGTGAACGTGAAGATTAGCGTCAACAACGGCGCGCCCATCGACTGCGACCGCCAGGCTCCTGGTGAGACCGTCGACACCAACTGCGCTCTGATTGAGTTCGGCGACGACTCCGACGCCGACTGGAGCGTCAGCGACGGTGTGACCATCGTCGAGAACGGTCAGGCCATCTGCTCCGCTGGAGAGACCTGCAGCGTCAAGGTGACCATCACGAACACCCGTGAAGGCAACACCATGGACGAGTCCTCCACCGTTGCTCAGTGAGCTTCGAGTGAAGGATCTTCACCGTACACACCACGTCCAGTGAAGGACGCGGCCGTCCCCCCGGGTGCTGCGGCATCCGGGGGGGCCTCCCCCCTCATTCCCCATGTTGACGCGCCTCAGCGTTTGGCGTCCACACGTTTGCCGGACCGCCGAACCACTCTCGGATCCACGCTCCCCACAACGGAATCATTCCGCCGATAACGGTTGATAGGCCTTTGAACGGCTTCGGCCAAGTGCGCTCAAAAACGCCCGTGAGCAACATCAGCATCGCCGTTGCCTCGATGACGGTCAGCACAAGGCCGAGAGGTGTGTCCCAAGGAAACCCACCTTGCCGAATCGACAAGGCCCACCTGATGTCTGCCATTTGCCATCCAGCGAGAAGCAAGAACGGGGCACGTAGATGTGCATGGCGTTGGAAGCGCAAGGTCATGGCAAACTCCGATGGTGCCCTCACGTGTTTTTTCCTTCGCAACAAGCGAATGAGTCCCCGGCCACGGCGCATCCGTTGATCCCACCGGGTACCGAGCGCGTGGGGCGTCGAGTCGTGAAAGATGGCACCTGGATGTTGTGCGGTCCTGTACCCCTGCTCAGCGATGGTCGTCGCGATTTGAGCGTCGTCTGCGTTTGAGGTCACGTCGAAGGATTCTGGGTCCATTAGGTTCGCACGGAAGGCCATGAGGCTGCCTTCGAGGAAGGGTGTGGCTCCAAGGCTGCTCTCAGCTTCACGGAGCCAGGAAAACAAACCTCTGTGTCCAGCTTCCATGGAGGTCATTCCACGGCGATCTGGTCGCCCACCTAGGGCGCCGAGGCCCTCCTCTCCCATGGCACGGATCAGCGCCTGCAAGGCATGTGGGGCACAGGTGGCATCGGCGTCGACCATGATGACAATCGCATCAGGAGAGGCTTCGCGAACCCTTGCCATGGCCAACTGCACTGCTGCCGTCTTTCCTTTGCGTTCTTCCATGGGTATGAGCAGGTGGCTGGAGAACGCATCAGGATTGGACGACAGCCAAGCCTCAGCCGCCTCAAGGGTGCCGTCGTCTGACGCGGAGTCGATCACCATCAGGTCCACGCCAGCCTCGCGAAGGGTGTGGCCCTCAATTCGCTGGGTGGCGAGGTTGTCGAGCCTTCGCTCGATGACCGTCGCTTCGTTCCACGTGGGCACCAGCACGACCACGTCGGGCATGGTGTCCATGTGGATTGCATCTGTTTTGGGCGTCCACGGCGACCGCATCGCCTTGATGCAACGTTGCCGGTGGACGAGGAAGGGCAGCCCAAACCAGAGGACAACCGCGCCCTCAGCCAACGCCCACCAAAGCACGCACCTCCGTCCTTCCCGGTGGTTTCAGCACTTCCCGTCCATCGGTGCGCTCATGGCCAACTTTCGCATGGCCTGTGATATGCCGCACGTGATCCATGTCGGGCCGTGCGATTCCCCCGGTGGCATCCGCACCGTCATGCGGACCTTGGCTGAACATCCACCCGAAGGGTGGACGGCTTCGCTGTTGGCCTCGCATGCACCCACACGCATTGGGATGCTTCGGGCTGCACGCCAGTCAACTCGCGAGTTGCGCACCCTGCCCGATGATGCCAAGACGCTCGTTCACCTGCATGCGGCCAGCGACTGGTCGCTCCGGCGCAAGCTCCGCTTGGCTGCAGCGTGCAAAGTTCCAGTTGTCCTTCATCTTCACAGCGGGGATACGGCGCGCTGGTTGCGGTCCTCGACCAAGCGGGCGGGTCGAATTCGTTCAGCCATCCAGCGCCATGTTGACGCGGTGGTGGTCCTCGACACGGCGTGGAAAGATGTGCTTGAACCGATGACCGGCCAGGTTGAAGTTGTGCCCAACCCGGTCCATCCGATGCATCGGCCGGCCGATGAAGGCCGCCAGGAAAGCGAACGCCTCTTGGTGATGGGACGCGATGCGGCCGTGAAGCGTCGCGATTTTGCACTCGATGTGCTCGCCTCGGTCAGGCAGCGGCGGCCTTCGGTTCACTTGCACCTGACTGGAGGCCAACCTCTGGAGGGGGATGGTTGGACGCGTCATGGTTGGTTGTCGGAGGCAGAACGGTTGGCCTTGCTGCACAACAGCAGCGCTGTGCTCCTGCCTTCTCGGTTTGAGGGACAACCGCTCGCTGCCCTCGAAGCGCTTGCCTGCGGCGTGCCCGTCATCGCAGATGCAGATCTCGTCGGGTTGCCCGAAACCGTGGTTCGACCAACCGGAGCCACGGTGGAAGCATGGACGACGGCGGTGCTTGAGACGCTCAGCGCGCCAGCGGACACGGCCGTGTTGTCGGCGTCAGTGGCCCAACATGCGGTCGAGCGTGTCGCTTCGCGTTGGACGGAGGTGTACGCCATGGCCTTCGAAAGGCGTGCTGCGTGAATCACACCCCATGGCCGAGCCGAGCATCGATCAGTTCGCCAAGCCCGTCATCCAGAGAGACGGTGGGACGCCATCCAAGGTCTGCGGTGATGGCCGCAAGGTCCGCCATGGAATGGTCCAGGTCTCCTGAGCGAGCGGGCCCCATGAGCGGGATGAGGTGGTCGCCCTTCAGGCCGCGTGCGCGAAGGGCCGCAGCCAACGTTTGCACCAGTTCGAGGAGGCTCGTCTGCTTCCCAGTGCCCACGTTGTACACGGCTCTTGGGGGATGGCTCCACGCGTCAGAGGCGAGGCGAACAAGGAGACGTGCGACGTCGTCAACGTGAACGAAATCCCTTGTTTGCGAGCCGCCACCAAACAGGGTTGGGGCTTCCTTGGCGCACATCTTCTTCACGAAGATGGGGATGACGCCGGTGTTGGGCCCCTCGCTGCGTTGACCTGGGCCGTAGACGTTGAAGAAGCGCAGCGCGATGGCTTCCCACCCTTGCTGACGACGCCGTAGGACGGCCTGCTCGTTGGCCCATTTGCTGTCGGCGTAGGGGGATTGGCGTGCCCCAACCAGGTCCTCTGTGTGCGGCAGGCCGTCCACATCACCGTAGACGGCAGCGGACGAGGCCAACACGAGCCGATAGAGACCTCGCTCTTCCATGTCCTCAAGCAGGCGGTCGGTGGCGTGGACGTTGACGTCCATGGTGGCCTCAGGGTCCTCCATTGATCGAGGAACGGAGCCTTGGGCGGCCAGATGAATCACGGCGTCTACGCCTTCGAGCGCGCTCGCCCGTGCGTTCGCGTCGCGTACATCGCCCAACACGACGCGAGCGCCGGCGGCTTCGAGCGCGTCGAAACGAGACCGCAAGCCGGTGCTCAAATCATCAAGCACGGTGACCTCATGGCCCGATTCAAGGGCCAGTGCAGCGCACCGGGCACCGATGAACCCGGCTCCTCCTGTCACGAGAGTCTTCACGGTCTCGGGATTCCTCGGCATGGCTTAGACTTGTGCAGGTGAGGATGAAGACCCTGCTTCGAACACCATGCCATGTGGGGGTTCTCGGTCGGTTGATGTTGCGCCGTGCGTACAACGCCGGCGAGGACGTCAAGGCCCAACAACTCGCGTGGAAGTTGATTGAGAAAGGACGTGACCTGCTTGTCGCTCAAGACGTCCTCATACGCAGCCTATGGCGTACAAGCGCGTACGATCAGGTTCTGGAGCTGACAGAACGTTGGCCTGACGCTGACCTCCATGGGCTGGGAGCACAGGCTGCCAAACGCCTGCAAGGGGAGCGACCAGCACCCAAGGTTCGGCATGGGAAAATCCCCCCAGAGATTCTCCGGTCCGTCGCATTTTCTTCGACCGACATGGTTGAGAATTGGCACCAAACCGGTTCCGTTTTGTGGTTCCAACATCCAGACGGTTGGGTCCATTGGACCATGCCCGATGGATGGGAACTCAGCACGTGCCATCCATCTCTGCTGGAGCTTTCCGCGGATGTTTTGCTGCGCCCTTGGGTTCCATCCGTTCGGTCCCCTCTCACGCCGGGGCGCGTTCCTGGCACTGAATTGGCCCTTTCGTGGTCTGCTGGGACCGACTCGACGGCAGCGATGCAATTGCTCCCTTCCGACACCGTCCTTGGTTACCACCGGCGGACCGTCGATGGATTGCTCGACCATCGGAATGCAGACAGAACCATCGCTGCTGTTCAGAACGGCGGTCACCGCGTGGTCACGGTTCCTTCCGATCATGAGATCATTCGCACTCATCGCGGCAAAAGCATCGGTTTCAGCACCGATTATGCCTCTGGCGTCCATCTCATCCTCTTGGCGGATCATCTGAATCTTGGGGGCATCGCGTTTGGGGTGCCTTCGGACAACACATGGTTGTGGAAAGGTCGTAAATTCAGAGATTTTCCGTCCACGCACCATTGGAAAACATGGTCGGCTCGATTTTTGGAGGCAGGCCTGCATCTTGTCCTTCCCATCAACCACATCTCTGAAGCCGGAGCCATGCGCATTGTTTCGAACGGGCCTTGGGCAAATGTGGTGAATTCTTGCATGCGAGGTGACGGGAAAACAGGGTGTGAGCGGTGCTGGAAATGCTTCTTGAAAAACGGGCCACTGGGAAGGCCTTTTGACGAAAAGAGCCGAGAAATCAAAACCTTTCTTCGCGCTCGTCCGCTTCGGACGGCACAGCACGCGTTGTGGGCGATACAATCGATGGACCTCGAGCATCTTGTGCCAGATTTAGCCCACTTGCTTGCCGAGGACCTTTCTTGGTGGGAGGAAGCTTACCGCCCCGGGCTGGACCTCATTCCGTTCCCGTGGCGGGAGGAAGTCGAGGCACGAACACGTGAACACATGTTGCAGATTCTCGATGACGACAGCCCATTGTCTCGGGTTGACATCAGCTTTGGAACCGAAGCTGTGGAGCCCTATCCTCCCGAAGCGTCAAAGACGGCCGCGCTTGAAGCATGACGATGACGACGCAACCGTCGGGTTCCTCGGCGGAACGCATGCGTGCGTTAGGCAAAGAAGTCGAACGCCTACGGCGGGATCGCGCCCGTTTGCGGGCATCGGTGTCCTTTCGATTGGGACGTCACCTGACCCGTGCCGTCCAGCAGCCTTGGCGGCTTCTTTTTCTTCCAATCAGCTTTCCACTTGCCGCCTTGAATTTGGGTCTTGAGCGCCTTGGTAGGCGGGCTCCGCCTTTGGAAGCGCTGGCGGCCCCCGTGGTTCACCCGCGCCGTCATGCTGTGGTGTTGTTTCCAACCAACGGCGTCGGTTTCGGTCACTTCACGCGTATGTTGGCGTTGGCGAGGCGGCTGCGCAAACGCGACCCGGCGCTCGAGGTGGTCATGTTCACCACCATGCCTACCCTGCACATTCCCTACAGCGAGGGCATCCCAACCTACCATTTGGCGGGTCGCGGGAAACACGACGAGATGGAAGCCTCAACGTGGAATGGGCTGGTTGAGGACATGCTACGGACCGTCTTGGACGTACACCGTCCACACACCTTCGTGTTCGATGGCGCCTTTCCCTACCGTGGAATGTTGAACGCCATCGCAGAGGAGCGCAACATGCGTGCGGTTTGGGTTCGTCGCGGGATGCTCCGAAAAGGATCGAAGGTCCCGGTTGATAGCGTCGAGCGGTTTGATTTGATCGTTCATCCTGGTGATGGCTTTGAGGCGCCTCAAGACGAGGATTCCGAGCACGACGTCCCCATGTTGCACACCCCTCCGTTCCTGTTGCACGGTTTGGAGGAACTTTTCCCGAGGGAGGTCGCACGCCGACGTCTCGGACTTGCTGAAGGGAAGAAGGTCGTGTATGTGCAACTCGGGGCGGGCCGCATCAACGACATTACCTCGGAGGTTCGTATCGTGACCGACGTGTTGCTGAAAGATCCTGAAACTCAAGTTGTGATTGGTGAGTCCATGCTCGGTGCAAGGTTGGACGTCGACCTTGATCGCGTCATCTTGCTTCGCGATTACCCCAACGTCATGTACCTCAATGCCTTTGACGCGCTTGTTCAAGCGGGCGGTTACAACTCCTTCCATGAGGCACGCATGGTTCGAACCCCCACGCTCTTTCTGCCAAACATGAACACAGGCATGGACGACCAACTTGCCCGGACCATGTTGGGTGCGGAGGAAGGTTGGGCCGTCATCAACACGGATCGTTCAGTCAAAGGTCTGGAGAAAAGCATCCATGAGTTGTGGAGCCTGAAGCGGAGCGCTCCGCCTCCACAGGTGCCATGGGAAGAGGAGCTGTTGGATGCGATAGCGCTCCCTATGAGAGATAGCGGGCGTTGAAGTCTCGGAGTGCCTTTTGTGCAGGTTCTGAATCCAACCATGCGTCCATGCCATGTGAAATGATGGCAGCCTCTTGGTCCTCAGGCATGCTGCTGCAAAGCGACAGGATACGAGCCACGGTCTCCTCACGGTACGGCTCGTGGATGGCATCAACAGAACCGCCCAACCATCGTTCAAATGGACGCATGTTCCTGATGCTGCCTTCCATTCGTGCCAGCAGGTCATCCCTCACGCCTGGTTCGATGTTTTCACCTTGAAGCGCCCACGCCAGCACGTTCTCGTGAGAAATTGGATGGGCGGCCAACTTCGACCGCACTTCGCGCACCCGCATCCACTTTTGCATGGCATCGTTTGTGACAGGAACGCCATCATGGCGGTGTTCCACCATGTTCTTTCTGAAGCATTTCCAGCAGTTCTCACAGGCGTTCGGAAAAGATCCACGGATGCAGGACCGCGCGGTTGAATGCAGTTCAGATTGCATGACAATCTTGGTGGTCATCACCTCAGAAAGCCCTGCAACGGGAAGGTTCAGCGGCAATCCAGCACCCGCAAATGCAGGGCCCCAGAGGCGGTGATGAGCTGAGGTCATGTACTGGCGTGCCGTTCGGTGGCCAACCCTGTACGCTGATTCCATGATCGTCCCATACGCCGTGGAATCAAGGTTCAGGAAAGAGGCGTTCGCGATCAAAGGAACGGCGGTCGCCATGTCAGTTGGGAACCCAATCGGTGAGCGGAGGTACTCCAAATCCGATGAGCTCCGTACCACAGTCCAACCCAAGCCTTCGACCTGATCAAGGCAGGCATAGGCTGCAGATTTGTTGTAGAGGGATCGCCTCAATTTCCGGGCGGGACGGTCAAGAAACACGGGAACGGTTGAATCGGGCATCAGAAGCAGTGCGGCAGCAGAATCAACACCTCCGCTGAAGGCCAGCCCTGGACGCGAACCGGGACCAGCAACATAAGGGGTCACCTCGCCGCGTTCAAATGAAATCGAGTACCGCCTGATGGCCGCCAAACCTTGACGAAATCGTTCGCTGACCGGCACACCCACATCAAGTTCCGTCGCGACGAACGGGTGACTCACCAAGATGGCGATGAGAGCGAGGTGATCGGGATGCAGATCTGTCACCGCACAGGCCTGTGTCAACTCCACCTCTGCCGTGGTTTTCGCAATGCATTGGTTGCCTTCCCTCGCCAGGTCTTCCTCATCGGGAATCAAGTGAAGGTGGAGCGTTCGGCCCGTGACCGAAAACTGGACCTCCATGACGGAGCAGGTGCTCAGGGGTCCCAATGAACCCTTGTGCGAATTTGGTGGAACAACGTTGATAGAAAGCAGACTGAGGCTTCTGCGTCATGGCGACCATGGTGCATGTCATTGTGGGCGCACGGCCCAATCAGATGAAGGCTGCTCCGTTGCTGAAAGCACTGCGCTCCTCACCAGACTTCCATCCCGTTTTGGTGGACACCGGGCAACACTACGACCATGAGATGGCAGGGATTTTCATGGAGCAATTTTCCATGGGGAAACCCGACATTTGCTTGGAGGTCGGAAGTGCAAGCCACGGGGTGCAAACCGCCCGAATCCTCGAGCGTTACGAAGCCATTCTCATCGAGCACCGGCCGGGTGCCGTCATCGTCATCGGCGACGTGAACAGCACGGTGGCGTGCACACTTGCGGCGGCGAAGTTGGGGATATTCACGGTTCATCTTGAAGCAGGTTTGCGGTCCTTCGATCGTGGCATGCCTGAGGAGTTGAACCGGATGGTCACCGACGTCTTGGTGGATTTGTTGTGGACCCCATCTCCAGACGGCGACGACCACCTGCGTGCGATGGGGGTCCCTGAGGAGCGCATCGACCGCGTTGGAAACATCATGATCGACACGTTGGTGAGCATGCTTCCGTCTGTTGAGGCGAAAGAACACTGGCGCACGTATGGGGTCCCTGAGCACGGATACGCTGTGGTCACCCTTCACCGTCCGAGCAATGTGGACCAGCCTGAGGTCTTGTCGGGGATTCTGGACCTTCTTCTCGATCAAGCCCAATCCTTGCCAATGGTCTGGCCGCTCCATCCTCGAACGCGTGCCCGCATTGAGGCGCTCGGCCGTTTGGATGAAGTCGAGGCAGCAACAGGATTGCATTTGACGCCGCCCCTTGGTTACCTCGAGTTCATGTCTTGCGTGGCGTCGAGCCGTTGTGTCATCACGGATTCGGGCGGAATTCAAGAGGAAACCACGTGGCTTGGTGTACCATGCCTGACGCTCCGGCCCAACACCGAGCGTCCCATCACGCTGACAGAGGGTACCAACGTACTGACCACACCCTCCAGTCTTCGAGAGGACCTCAAACGCGCGTTGGAAGGTCCGACTCGACACGACGTGAGCATCGATCTTTGGGATGGCGGAACGGCCGAGCGATGCGTTACCTCCCTTCGTAAACACCTGAGGTGACTCGGCTGAACATCATCTCCCGAAGGGTTCTCAACCGGATGTTGAGCAAGAGCGACAATCCAGTTCTGCACCTCGCAAGTGAGCATCGGAGTCGACCGACGCCGCTCAAAGACGCGTTGATTGAGCTTGATCTGACGCATGAAGAACTGGTGGATTTTGCGACGCAAGCCTCCAATCTGCTCCAGCGGTTTCCTCGAATGGCCGCCGATGTTGAACTGGCCACCTTGCGTGCTCACGCCAGCAAACATCCAACACGACTTGCGGTTGTTGTCGATGCGTTTCCTTCCCTTCGCCAGGATCCCCGTGCTCGCTCGTTGCTGGATCGAGTCGATGCAAAACGGATGCGCGATCTTGAGGACGACACGCTGCTGTTCGATGTGCTCGGTCAACATGGCTTGGAAGGCACCATCACAATCGAGGGCATCATGAACGCCTGTGCCGATCGTCAGCGCACCCTCAACGACGTACGACGGTTGATTCAACATGACCTCATGGTCAGATCGGAAGACGAGATGGACGTGTATCACACCGCGCTTGAGTCCATGTTGCTCTCATCGGACATGAAAACATCACGACAATTCTACGTTGCTGCATTGAGGGAACTCGGCGAGCTGAACGCTGAATTTGGCGTACGTTTTGGTGAAGCATTTGATGCTCGAATGGAAGATTCACGAGGAACGCGTTCGTACATTGTCTTTCTGAACCGCGTTGGCGATACCCCTCGTGCCATCCAACTCCTTGAGCAGGGCATCATTGAGGACGAGGAATGGGTGGCGGCGACCCTCTCAAGATTGCGAGAAAAGGAAGAACTGCGCATGCTCGAGGCCACGTTTACCTCAAACCTTGACGTTGCACTGGAACGTGGTCTCCCATCCCTCCAAGCGTACATGGACGCGGCGTATAGTGAGTCCACACGAAAGAAAGACTTGGCATACGTCTTCTTCCGCTTCGTTCATCCGATGTACAAGGAAGAGAGGAGTGAAGCGTTGGCGAAATTGGCCATCCATTGGGGTGAACGCATACTTGATCACTCGAAGGTTTCCAACACCATCGCCATCCACGTCTCGAACGCATACATCACGCTGGGCGACATCCATGCAGCACTGAATGCGTTGAACGTTCATGGTAGCCCAAATTCAGAGAAAATCCAGGACAAGATATCTGGTTTGGAAGGGCTCCTTGCCCTGCATGAGCACGGTTTCAGGCCTGTACCTCTTCCCGAGGTTCCGGAGGATTTTACCCCCGTCCCAAACCGCATCGTCTACCTTTTGCACAACAGTTTGCCCTTCAACTCTGGCGGATATGCTGCCAGGGCGCATGGGCTCATGCGGGGCGTGGCAAAACTCGGCTGGGACGTTCACGTTGTCACACGAGCTGGATACCCGCATGACCGACGCATCATACCCGAAGAAGGCCATCCTGACATGGAAGTCATCGACGGGATCACGTACCACAGGATGTATGAGTTGGAGGAGGGGTATGGGCAAGTCAGAATCCTCCGATACTACGAGGTCTATCAGCAACATTTGGCTCGCAAAGTGGCCGAAATTTGTCCCTCCGTCATTCACGCGGCTTCAAACCACCTCAACGGCTTGGTGGGCAACGCTGTCGCCGCTCATTTCGGCCTTCCATCGATGTACGAGGTCCGTGGGTTGTGGGAAATCACCCGTATTTCTCGCCAACCGTCGTTTGAAGACAGCACCTACTTCGAAATGATGGTCAAAATGGAAACGCAGGCTTGTCGGGAGGCGACGGGTTGCCTTGCCATCACAAGAGGTTTGATCGACGAGATAAATCGCCGGCTTGAGCAACCACGAGTGGTTGATTATCTGCCCAACGGGGTTGAAATTGAGCGGTTCTCCCCGCGCGAACCTGATGAAGCACTTCGAACCCAACTTGGCTTCCCTCATGACGCGGTAATCATCGGATATATCGGCTCGATTGTTTCCTATGAGGGGCTCGACCTGCTGATGGAGGCGCTGCCACAGGTCAAGGCAGCCACCAACACGCCCTTCCGGGTCCTCATCGTCGGTGATGGGGCGTACATGGAACGCGTGCAGA
>DAET01000013.1:21400-52686 GCA_002497765.1 Euryarchaeota archaeon UBA486 | reverse complement strand
CACTCGGAGCAAGAGGAACGAGAGGAGGTGGCGTCGAGTCAAGACGCAGAAGCCTTCGCAGCCCTCCAGGATGAGAAAACAGCAGAAGCCCTTTCGCTGTTTGATGAAGAAGAGGAACAACCCACTCCTTCAACTGCTCTGGAGGCACCGTATGACGCCAGCGATGCGAGGGTGGATGATTTACTGAGCGAGGCCGAGGAGAGTTTTACCCATCGCGACGAAGTGTCCATTGCGGATGTGAGCGAACTCGAGGACCCGTACTTGACCGCCACCATCGAGGGCGATGTGCCCGAAACCGTTGTTTTTGATGACGACGAAAATCCGCCCGCTGTTTAATCCACGCTCCCGAACCATTAGAAAGGACAAGCGTCGGGTTTTGTCTATGGTGGGCCTGCATTCCGAGCGAGCGTTGGCGTTGGTCATGGTCCACGTGATGCTTCTTGGAATGGTCGCGGGTTGCATTGGTGCGCTTGACACCACCGTTGACCCGCGTGCAACGCTGGAGGCCTACCCGACACTCATTCAGGAGGGTGAGATGGTCACGCTGGATGCACGCGAATCTTCGCCTGTTGAAGGTGTGATCACCAAGTACGAATGGGATTTCGGCGATGGAACCACCGCTGAAACCGTGATTGGTTTCACCTCCCACACGTACCTTGCGTACGGCCAATACACGGTCCGCATCACCGTTACCAACGACCAAGGCGGAACCGACGACGCCCTTGCTACCATCGTAGTCAACGGGGCACCGGTGGTCAACATTTCCATGCCGGCGACGGTGCGAGCGGGGGATGCAGCCCTTTTGGATGCTTCAGATTCATACGATCCGGAGGGTAACCCGTTGACGTTTGCTTGGGACCTGAACACCCTTGTGGACAGCGATGGCGACGGCGATTCAAGCAACGACGCCGACGAGACCACCGAAACCGTTCTCCTTGACACCTCCACTTCAGGCCTCATCTACGGCTCCCTGCGCGTGGACGACGGTGCCGGTGCCTTTGCTGTGGAATCGTTTGAAATCAACGTGACGACCCGGACCTTCAAGGTCACATGGATCACGGAGACCTACGAAGTTTCGTGGGATGAATACCTCGAACAGGGTGATTCGTGGTCTGGAAACATGACGCCGGGCGATATCGGGCGCGTGCTCTCATTCAATGCCGTTCTTGAGCTGGACCAAGACGTCGCACCTCCCCACGACAATTTCACTTTGGCGCTGAACATCGTGGAAGACAATTACAACCGTCGTGTCGCCACCGAGCCTGGCAACTATTCGACCAACGAACCCGCTCGTGCCGAAATGGCCGAAGATGGGATGAACGAACGCGGCGAAGATGGGATGTACACATCCGATTCAGCTGAAGCCCTGCTTCGCCTTCTCTTGAATTCCAGGGACAGCGGCAACGGCCAAGGAACATGGGTGTGGAGGGTCGTCGCTCAGCAATCCGATCCCGATGCCTTCATCGGTGAAATTGACCCTGACCCGGGCAACGACTGGACCCTTACCGTTGAGGTGGTCGTGATGCGCCCGTCGTTGACCGAGGTGGCGTTAGGAAACGCCAGCGAGTGATAGCGAAAGGGGTATGAAGCGGGGCCGCTTGGCATGGATTGGTTACGATGGTGGACACGGTAGAAATCGGACGCGTTACCCTTCGAGACACGTTGTCGCTGGACCTCTCGGTGTGGATGAACCACCCCGATGATTGGGATTTCCGCCCCGTGTTGAGCTACGCCGGCTCCACGCTCACCATCACCTGTGCGAACCAGGGCACGGAATTGGCCACGGTCGATTTGGATGACGAACAGGACGAAGCCCTCCAGCGAGATCGCGTGGCTGAACTCCGCGTTAAATTCCAGGTTCACGGCATGCACGGGCGTCTCAACGACATCCACCCCATCATCGCCGACGGTAAGGCGAAGAAACTCGCTACGGCCAACTGGAAAACAACCCAGCCGGTCCAATTCAACTGAACCCCCAGCGAATCTTTGATAACGGTTCACGCCGATTTGTCGGTTCATGTCTCACGGACAAGGAAAAGGGAGCCAAAAACGAGCACGTTTTGAACGGCTGGTCAGCGAGGTTCGCAAGTTTGTATGCGCCAACCCCGGTTGCTCAGCCCAAGCCATCGTGGCCAATTTGAATCATGACCAAAAGATGCGAAACCACGGGCTAACCCCCAGGAAAGTCGGGTTCTTCATCACGCGAAATCTTCGCGACTCGCTGACATGGTGGCAAGATCATCGAGCAGGCCGTCGCGTGTATGGCCCTGCTCGTGAAAACGGTCAGAATTCGTGAACCTCGCTCAATCGCTGAGCGGTTCGCTCATGTAGGTTCGCTACGGTCGCTCTTTCATGGGCAGCACCGTTGCGGCGTATTTCGACCTCGACGGTACGCTGCTCAACGCTTCCAGCGAGAAGACGTTGACCGCCTACCTCGCCCGCCGGCGCCCATGGCGCATTCCTTGGGGAACGGTGGCGTGGACCTCTGGCTTCCTCTCCAACCTCCTTCGGGGTCGGGCCGTTTACGACGCTGCTCGAAACAGGGGGCACCTCTCGCTGGCTTCGTGGGACGTGCTCGAACGCTACTCGACCCACCTCGCTCAGGAACGGCTCAAGGCGTGCATCCCTCCACAAGCGTGGGAAAAACTCGCTTGGCACCGTGAACAGGGCCACCGTCTCGTGCTTGTCACCGCCACGGTGGCGCCCATGGCAGAAGCCATGGCTGAGGTCTTGGGCATGGACGCTGTGTATGGTTGTGGCCCAGCCGAACGAACGGGCCTGCTCTCTGGTTCCGAACGGGGTTGGAGCGTTCCCCGCCGGAAAGGAAAAGTTCCCGTCGTGCAGGCCGATGCAGCCAGCAACGGTCACGATCTTTCGCTGTGTTATGGCTATGGCAACACCCTCGCAGACTCGTGGTTCATGGCGCTGTGCGGCCATGCCATCGCCGTCAGTCCCGAGGGCTCACTTCGCCGTCACGCCGAGAAGAATGGGTGGGACATCGTCGATTGGCGTTCTTGAGTTTATGTAGACTCAATGTCCATGACGTCCATGGAAGATGGTCATTTGGGCAAGTTGTTTGGCGACGGGAAGAAGTTCTACGATGGATATCGGAAGGGCACGGTGCAAGAACTTCGGCGCAGCAAGATGTTCACGGGAATGATGGGCGTCGCATACGCAGCAGAACGTGCGGCCAACCTCGTGATGTCCATCATTGAAGAGAACGAAGACCGCATGCAAATGGACGATGCGGAGCACCTCCTCATCACGGGAACCTTGGCCATTTACCGCGTGGACATTGGCTCTTTCATGGCCAAGTTCGTCAACCCCTTTGACTACAACTCCTTCGACGTGGTTGAAGTTCATCCAAAAAGCGGTCTGGTCAAAGAACCCAAGACGGCCTGCGTTCAAGTTCAGCCGCAGAAGAACATGCCGGCGTACGACCTGTTGGCCGGGTACATCCTGGGCTTGCTCAACGATGAGGTCACCTGGCTTCAGGACAGTTTGAGCCCGCTTCGCCGGACCCTCTTCCAGATTTACGGCTTGGCGCAGTCACCGCTCACCGCAAGCATGGAAGACCACTTTGCAGAACTGGTCGATGGCGAATTTGACTACACCAACGACACCTTCACGTTTGAAGGAACCAACGGCTGGTCGTGGCGCCTTCACTTCGGTCAACCGCTCAGGGAAGGGTACAAAGTGGAATACCAAAAACCACGACAGACTTGGTGGAACACCCTGTTTGAGGACCACGAGAAGGATTCAACAGGCCACTACACGCTCTCAGGGTTCTTTGAGGTGGTTGAACACCTCGCTGAGAGCCCCCGTCGTTTGAAGGGTGCGACCGATTGGAACACCGACCCGATTTTCCTTCGAAAGGTGGCCAGTGACTATCCGCCGGTGGCGAAGGCCATGGCCGGGCGCCTCATGGACGACAACTACAGTGCGGACGAGATTTACTCGTTCTACGACGAACCCATTTCCGAAGAACAGGCCGACACGGTGCGCTACCTTGACCGCCTGATTTTGGAGCGCGCTCACGCTTGAGTGAAGGAACGAGCGGCCCCACCGCGATGTGAGTTCCACACGGGACGAACATGCGTGGGCTGAACTTGAAAGCGGTTCGAGCGGCCCCACCGCGATTCGAACACGGGTTCGAGGCTCCGCAAGCCTCTGTGATATCCAAGCTACACTATAGGGCCACTCCGCCCCACCGGCCACCCCAATATAAGCGCGAGGGTGAGCACCTTGCAGGTGAAGCAAGGGTTCATTGGCGGAGGCGTTGTGCTAGGGGCATGGCGGTCGAGATTCAACGCAAAGTTGAGTTCTCCATGATCGACATGGCCAACGTGGCCTATTACCCACGAATTTTTGATTTGGCCCACAAGGTGTTTGAGCAAGCTTGGGAGGCCATGTGCGACGTTTCCTACCCTTCACTGGTCAACGAGCGAAGGGTTGGGTTTCCCGTTGTGTCACTCACCTCCACCTTCCATGCCCCACTTCGCTACGGCGATACGATCACAGCTTCCGTGGCCATTTCCTCCATCGGAACGACCTCCCTTGCTTGGACCTACACCTTCGTGAACCAGCACGGTGAAACCGTTTGGACGTCGCAACAAGCGACGGTTTGCGTTGACATGAACACGATGGAAAAACAACCGATTCCCGACGACCTGCGACCCGGTTTGAATCAGCACCTTGAGGAGGCGACATCGTGAACCCGGCGGATTTGGAGGTTCGGCCTGATGAAAAGGGCCCCAAGAACCTCGCCGTCATTCTCCTGCTCAGTTCAATCATCGTGGCCGGCATGGGTTGGCAGGACTGGCAACTTCACAACGACGGCCTGACCGACGAGCAAATCGAGACGTTTCTCGCCACACCCAACAGCCAACCCGGTGAGCCAACCACCGTCGACCAGTACCGGGACTTCGAGACCGATGTCCGAGACAACAACGGCTACCTGGTACGAGGCGTTTCGTTGTTGATTTCATCCCTCTGTTTGCTGGTGGGTGCGCCCATGCTGTACCGCCTGCAACGCAACGGGGCGCGGTTGTGTTCTGCAGGTGCGCTCATCGGTTTGGTGGGCGGCTTGATCGGAAGCATGACCATCAACGACGCTGCACAGACCCACCTTGGCGATGCAATGAAACTCACCTACGAAATCTGGGTCTACCTCTGCGGCACCACCATGGGGCTGTGCCTTGCCGTTGCGGCCCTTCCTCTTCTCAACGTGCGGGCCCGTTTGGCGTTGCATCCAAGGGTGGAACTGCATCACGAAGACGAGTGATCGGTGGGCTGTGGCCACTTCTTTGCGAGCGCTTTGCGGAGCTCATCGTCCATCACGGCGTTCCACCAATCGCTGCCCTGCCAAATGGCGTATTTACCTCGAATACCGCGCAGGTCGGCGCCTCCAAACTGACAGTTTCTGAAGTTGGACAGGTTCAAGCGGGCCTTGCGTAGATCCGCTCCACGAAAGTCCGAACCGTCAAAGGCGGACTTCATCAAATCGGCTTCCACCATGGACGCTCTCCTAAAATCGCAGTGGGTAAAGTCGCCTTCTGTCAAGTCAGCCCGGTCAAAAATGGTGCGACGGAAGTTGGACCCTGCGTGCCGACCTTTGCGTAGGAGGGCTTCGGCATGGTTTTGGAAGGAGTAGTCAACCACAACGGCTTGTTCGGCGGTTGATTCATCGTCCCGTGGGTCGCCTTGTCCGCCGCCCGACATCACCATGTTGTCCACCTCAAGCGTTGGAGCGCTTGTCAAGGTGGGCTTGGCCTTCGGGTGTAAGGATTGCGAACCGGTTCTTGTCGTCCTTTCCGGTTGGAACCATGAGGAAGTTTCGCTCCTTCAGGCGGTTCAAGTAAAGCGAGAGGTTCCCGGGTGGGTCAATCCCTGCGTCGTTGAACAGGTCGTTCACAACACGAGGCGGACTGTCGCTGATGCCCTCGACGTCTCGAAGGTAGTGAATGGCCCCGAGAACCTGGTCGGGTTTTCGAGTCAGCGCACAGTTTTCGAGCAACGCACGGAATGCCGATCCTCGTTCAGGGAGTCCGGCGTCTCGTGCCGCTGAGACCGCAGCTTCAAGCGCTGCCTCTCGTGCTTCTCGGATGCGTTCGAGCAGCACCGTCCAGGTGTGCTCCGTTTTGGTTTGGAGCAACTGCTCGTCGATCTGGATGGCTGCGCCTTCCAGGTCGATTTCGACATCGCCCGCTTGAATCGTGAGTCTCAATATCCACGCCCTCACTGGTTGAATGCGTTGGGGTCATTCATAACATTATGTTGAGAAAAAAAATACATTTTTGCAGCATAAACAGGGTTCATCAAGGCAAAACCGACATAAGAGGGTGGGGGGCACAACGGAGCGAGGCCTTCTCATGATTCGACGCCAGTTCCTTGGATTGCTCTTCGTGTTCTTGTTCCTTGCACCGGCGTGGTCGGTCATGTTTGCGCAAGCTCA
The DNA here is from genome assembly GCA_002497765.1 of Euryarchaeota archaeon UBA486. Lineage (GTDB taxonomy): Archaea > Thermoplasmatota > Poseidoniia > Poseidoniales > Poseidoniaceae > Poseidonia. The sequence goes on along the minus strand of DAET01000013.1, from coordinate 46,232 downwards.
AGGCGGTAGCATCAGCACCTTCTCGACGGGAAGTGCCAGCGAAACCGTCACCATCACCTCGGGCCAGCATGCAGCCGTTGGTTTTGAGTTGAGTCGAAACACGACCGTCACCTCAGCCACGTTCTTCGTCACGCCCACCACCTCGGGCTCATCGGTTGGAACATTGGAAATCCACGCCAACAACGACGGCGCTCCGGAATGGGCCTTCAACGACACCGGCTACGGCCATTTCGGCCAACAAACCGTGTTTGCGTCCGGAAACGCCACGGAGACCCTCTTCATCGACCCGAATGTTGGTGCCGCCACCAATCCTTCTGCACCCTCGTTCTACCTTCCGACCGGGGCCAGCGTTTCAAGCACGGGCTACGATGTTGGCTTTGCACCAACGCTGACGGGTGGTTATTTCCAGACCGGCTACATTCACGCTGTCGACAAGGGCGACATCAACAACGACAACAACACGGACTTTGCCTTGCTTTCCCGAACAGCCAACGTTTCCGTGGGAAGCACCACGGCACCTGCCTACACGACGGCAGCTGCCTTCAAGGTCAGCACCTACGACAACACCACTGGCATCACCTTCTCCTCATGGGAGCGGACGTGCACCAACGCCACCCGAATCATGGTGGCCGATGTGGACGGCGACAACTACGATGACGTGGTCGGCTACGCACCTGGCGACGACCAGTTGTGCATTCATTTCACGAACACGACTTCGGGTGGCTTCAAGCCCGTGGTGAACGTTACGCACGCTTCCAGCATCATCGACCTTGACTTTGGCGACTTCACCGGAAACGGCGTGGACGAGATGGTTTCCATTCGCTCCAACGGCGTGGTTCAAGTTGACGAATTCAGAAACCGGTCCAACACGTTCTCAACCCGTGGATCCGCCACCATCCAAATTCAAGGAACATCAAACTCCGCAACCCTCACTCACATGCTGTTTGCACGGTTTGCTGGAACACAGAACAACCCAACCCTCATCGCAGCGCAGGCCAACGGAAACGCCAACGAGGTGTTTTGGTCACCTTCCACCTCTGACGTTGCCGTTGGAACCAGCGTCATCTCAGGGGTTGCTTCCGGCTCCATCGTCGGTGATTTCGACGCCGATCAGGATCTCGATATCCTGGCTCCTCGGCCTTCAGGTCATCGTTCCATCGAAAACCAGGGCGCTCTCGGCTGGGATGGCGACAACCACAACCGGTTGTTGACACTGACCAACGCCACCATTTTGGATTACGACATGGACCTGGATGCCCATCTTCTCGTCCCCAACCAAGGAAGCCCAGACGGCAACCCTGCCACTGTCACGGGCAACGTTACCGCCTACGGGTTCACCAGTTCTTGGAATTCAGCGAATCGAGTCAGCGGCACAGCCTCCAACGTGTTCTTCCCCGGGACGGCTCCACGCGCCGTTCACTTTGGCGACATGGACGGCGACGGCTCCAACGAGCACCTTGTCCTCGTCGGCGAGGGTTCGCAGTACGGTGTGTTCATCTCTGCCTATCACAAGGTAGGCTACGACATGGACCAAGACGGACAGGCAGATGTTGAAGCAGAAGGCTACGCAGGAAACGGGAGCAACGGCTTGTCCATGTTGATGATTCAGGACAACACTGGAAACCTCACCCAGACCCTCAATGTTCTCAGCCCGGGTCTTCCCTACACTTCGGACGATTACGGCATCCAGATGGGCTGGGTGAACTTCTCCATGCATTCCCTCACGAAGGGCGACTTTACCTTCAGTGGCCTTGACATTCGCTACACGGCGGACTTCTTGGTGAACACCAACCCCAGCCTTGCAGGAAACTTGAGCAACGCGCTCAACCAACAGATGACTGCCGGAACGGGGACCTTGACCGTACCGCTCCAATTCAACACCTCGGCCGACGGGAGTTTTGTCATCAAAAACCCGTCCGTCGCCTACGTGGACGGCGCACCCAACATTGCGCTTCCACCTACGCCCGTGCTCCAACTCTCGGACGTACAACCCGACCGCGTGGTCATTGATTGGCAACCCATCACCGACTTCGGAGACGACCTGCTGGACTTCACCATCTACCGATCGCCCGCTGGACAAGCCGTTGACCTGCAAACCTCCTACGCAACGACTCTGGCGAACAACACCATCGACGTCGCTGTCCAACCTGGTCAATCTTGGACCTATTGGGTGCAGAGCATCCATCGGTTTGGTGTCACCAGCAACCTCTCAGCCCCGTTGAGTGTATCGATTCCCTATCCAACGCCCAAGTCCTACATTCCCAACTTGTCGGCCATTGATGTGCCGGACGATGAGGGCGGGGTTATGGCCATCTCGTGGAGCTCAGGCGATGCTTCCATCGTTGAACATCGTGTGTACCTTCTGCCAAACGACTTCACGGACGTTGCTGGCCTGGACACCGTCTTGACGACCAACGCAACGACCTTGTCCCTCAGCACTGAGCAGGACAGTACGGGCGGTTCGCTTGTTGATGGCCTGGGCTACTACGTCGCCGCCATCGGTGTTGACGTGTACGGCAACGCCTCCACCAACGTCACCACCATCGGGCCGATTTACACCCGAAACGACACGGCGCTGCCAACCACCCTCGACGTCGCTTACACGGACTTCTCCGACAACACGCTTGACGGGCTGGTCCTCCTTGCTCGCTCGCAACCGCTCAACGGCCTCGCCCACCTGCATCAAGACGGGACGGGCATCGCTGGTGCAACGTTGCTGCTGAAGGTCAACGGCCTTGATGAGTCGTACTCGATGGAGTTGACCACGAACGAAACCGGACATGCCGTGCTTTCCCTCAATGCTCTGTCGGAACTCGGACCCATCGACGCCGTCGGACCGATGAACCTCAGCATGACCTGGGCAGGCGATGTGGGCAATGCGACCGTTCAGCCCTTGGCACCCACGATGAACTCATCTGAAGCGTTCGGTACGGTCGTCGTGTCGATGGCGACCGAGGGACCCCTCGCTGTTGATGATGCGGGTGCATTCTCCACCGTGATCGACGTTGAGGCCGATGACAGCACGCAAAGCATGTACTTGGCCAACATGGCCGTCAGGTGGCACGCCACCGATGCATCTGGAACGGAAACTGAGAACGGCACGGCCGAGGTCCGAGGAAACGAACTGAGCATCGAAGGTACCGGCGCCTACGACGGCCGCTTGGTGGTCAAGCTCGAGACCTCGCCTCCGACGTTCTACCTTCCAGCATTTTCCACCTCGTTTGCCTTTGCCTCGGCACCTGATGCAGGAGAAAATGAAACCAACACCACCGACGAGACCAACCAGACCAGCGGCCCGACCTTCCCCGACGTAACCCTTCCCGGCACCGTCGATTGCGGTACGGCCACCTACGAATGGGACAGCAACGCCACGGACGTTACCATCACCTGCACGGTCACCAATCCGAACCCCTTCGACGTCATGGTTGGATTCGCATGGAAGGTCATTCCCGGCACGCCGCCCCCCATCGAATTGGTCTGGAACGAGGCCGCTGGCCCATCGGTGACGGTGGAAGCCAACGGAACTGTTGACTTGACCTTCTCATTGGTCCGCAACGCCCCAACGGAGGGCATGTTCCCTGGTCTCCAAGGCGAGGGTTACATCATCTCTCTCACCTGTCTTGACTTCGGAGATAACGCCTGCGATTCGATGACCGAGGACACGGCTTCCACCGAGGGAGAAATTGTCTGGACGCTCGGTGAGATGCCCGTGCAGGTCGTTGACGACGACCCCATTGAAGACGAGGCTGAAGGTGCGATGACGCCCGTTTTGGTCGGCATCGGCCTGTTCATCGCCATTGCCGTTGGCGTGGGTGGCGTGCTCTATCTTCGAAGCCGTAGCGACCTGGACTTTGATGACGACGATGATGACGAGGAGGATTATTTCGAGCAAGCCTTGGCTGCCCCCGAACCGTCGACTCGCTCCAAGAGCGTCGACCTTGGCGCTTCCAAATCACTCGACGAACTCAAGGGTTCAGGCAAATCGCTCCACAGCGATGCACCTGAAGGACTGGCCGCCTCTCCCTCGCTGGGAAGCAGCGCTGATGCGTTTGAGTTCGGCGCCACTGCAGAAGATGCGGTTTCGGCCGAGGAAGCGGAGGATGCAGAAGCATCCTACGACGAAGAGGAAACGTGGGACGAAGAAGCCACTGAAGAGGACGACGGCATCTCGGTTGACGAGAACGGCACGGAATGGTGGGAAGACGAGGATGGCACCTGGTGGTACCGCGAAGAAGGTTGGGAAGACTGGGCCGTCTGGGAAGAATGAGCCACCCGTGAGCCTTTTTACAGGACCTTGATTGGAAAGAAAACGGAGGGAATACCATGGATGCAAATCTGCAATCCTATGCCTTGGTTCTCCACCAAGATGCCGACCCACGAACGGGCGGGACGGCTGTGTGCGGATTCACCACCGCTGGTATGGTTGGTGTGATCTCAACGTCCCACATCATCAAAACCCTGGGGCTTCGCCAACTTGGCACGGTCATGCACAAGGATTTCCCGGCGGTTGCATTGATTCACGACGAGGTCCCTAAGCACCCGGTTCGCGTCTACCAGGGCGACGGCATCGGTGTCTTCACGTCTGAAATTCAATTTGGCAACGAAACGGACATTCCGTTCGCCACCACGGTGCTTGAGTGGTTCACCAAGGGCGGCTTTGACCGGCTCATCATCATCGACGGCCTGACCCGTCCTGAGAAAGAACTCAGCACCGGCGAATTGTTCGGCGTAGGGTCCATACCTGCCGCACGAGAGCGCCTCAAGCGCCTTGACATCGAACCCATTCAGCAGGGCATCGTCTCAGGCATCACCGGCTTTTTGCTGGGCGAGGGCGACCGACTCGGCATTGACATCACGGCGCTGCTGTCCGAAGCCAGCCCGATGTACCCCGACGCCCGGGCCGCAGCGCTGGCCGTGGAAGCCGTAAGCGATTTGACCGGTCTTGAAATTCCGCTCACGGAACTGATCGAGAACGCTCGGTCCATCGAGGACAGTGTTCGAGACATCATCGAGAACGCCGCCCAAATGCTTCCGGCGCCCGAGGACGATAACGTGACAGACATCGACCCGTCGTTCGGTTGATTGCGTTGAAGTCCAACATAGGTGATGCTATGCCTCGAAAGCGCCTCAAGCAAAAATGGCGATTGAGCGACACGGGCGACCAAGACGGCGTCATTGTCCTCATCACGGGTTCCAATGCCGGTATAGGGTTTGAGATGGCGATGGAATTTGCCGGAAAAGGTGCCGAAGTCATCCTCGGATGCCGGAGCCTTCAGCGGGCAGAAGGTGCGAAAGAACGCATTCTCGGACGGCACCCGGAAGGCCGTGTCCATATCCTCGAACTCGACCTTGCAGACCTCAAAAGCGTTGAGCGGGCTGCTGCTGAGGTCATGGCAAATTTCCCCCGTCTTGACCTCCTTATCAACAACGCCGGCGTGATGATTCCTCCACGAAGCACCACCGCCGATGGGTTTGAACTTCAAGTGGGCACCAATCACCTCGGCCATTTTGCCCTGACGGCTCACATGCTGCCACATCTCCAAAAGTCCTCCAAACCTCGTGTTGTGACGGTGTCGAGCATCGCCCACACCATGGGGCGACTCGACCTTGCGAACATGCATGGCGAAGGGAAGCGGTACGATAAATGGGGGCAATACGGGCGGAGTAAACTGGCCAACCTCATGTTCGCATTGGAACTGAATCGACGTTTGAACGCCAACGGGTCTCACGTGGTTTCATTGGCCAGCCACCCCGGCTACGCCAACACATCACTCCAACGCCATTCGCTGATGTGGCGCCTCTTCAACACGGTGGCGCTCTCGCCCAAGCGAGGTGCTGCTGCCACGGTCTTCGCCGCCACCGAAGCCGAAGCGTTGGACCACCCCTACTGGGGCCCGGTTGGTCCGTTGGAGGCATGGGGATGGACCGGTCGAGCCAACATCAGCAAGCGTGCTCAACGCCTCGACGACGCTGCGGCGTTGTGGGCCTGGTCGGAGAAGGTGACGGGCGTGTCGTTTCCTCTTTGACCGAGGCCTCACGCCAGCAACGCTCGAACAACGGCCATGAGTTCGTCATGAGGCGCGTCGGTCACAAAAAACGGGTCGATGTCAGGAACACGTGCTGCATGATACCCGTTTTGCTGAACGGCTTCAAACAAGGCCTCCATTTTCGGACCGTGACCTACTCCCGCCATGTTGGGTAGGTCGTCCATGTGGTAGAGGGTATGTTCCCGGCTCATCAGGTCCGCCGCTTGGGCGATGTACCGAACGCTTCGCACCAGTTCCCGGGCGGCGTACTTGCTGTCGTCTTCATTCCAGATCAGGCCGTTGGCCTGACCTCTGCTGATGTCGTCTTCGGTTGGATTGCACAACGACAACACGCGTTCCTCGGTCATTCGACCGGCGATGTCCTTGTCCCACAGCGGGCCGATCCACATGGGGCCGCTGGCTTTCCCGACCTCATCGGGCGCGGGGTGCTGCACGAATCGATACGTACCATCCTCGTTGCGAACTCGCCACCCCATGGATTGGAGGACGTCGGAAGCGCCCTCACGGCTGCGACGAATTTTCACGCTCACCCGCACGTGGTGTCCGTCAAACAAGGCCAGAACGGGTTCAACGCATCGGTCATGGCGCGCAGCCGTGGTGGCGATGAGGCCGAGGAGCACTCGGACCGCATCGTCGTGAGCGTAGCTGTCGACGATGCCTTTCGCACCGTAGCGTCGCTGCCCCGATGAAGCGCTCGACCCGGTCAACGCCGCCGTGTCGGTGGCTGTCACCTCGAGGAAGGCCACGCGAGACAATCCCTGAACGGCAGCGTCGAGGAAGTTGACGGGCGAACCAAACGGGTCAAGGTCGACCCACTGGTAGGCCGCTTCCATCAGGGCGATTCGAGCATCGTTGTTCATCACGAACAGCCCGTTGTGCATGGTGCCGCTTGGCAGTCGCTCGTAGCGGTCGTCCTCCAGCGCGTGGTCAACACGGGTGGCTGGTGGGTGGTGTTCATGCGCAGCGATGAGCCGGTTGAGCGCCACGTTGTCAAGGTCGTTGGCGGTGATTCGCAGGCGTTGCTGGTGCTCGGCGGGCACTTCGTTTCGCCACCGGCGTACACGAACCCCCGTGGCGCACAACGCATCCAAGGCACGGAGGTCATGGTCGGGTTTGACCAACCAGTCGTGCTCCAGTGCATCCGCCAACAGAAGCACGGAACGGGTTCGAGCAGGTGCCATGGCGGGGTTGAGGAAACCAGGACCCGTGCGTTTGGCAGGTCCTCGTGGCATGTGGGTCGGGCGTTCTTGGTCGGCGCTCAGTTGGACCAGCGTCTTGCCTTCCATCCAGAGGCGGCCGTCACGCTCGGTTGAACCAGAAGCGTCGGCCATGGCCTTGCCAGCGCCCTCTCCCTCATGACCGCACCGATGCGAACGGCCTTCAGTAATGTGAGAATTCCACGCCTTCGATGGCGTGGGTCACACGGTGGCCGTGGTCCTTGACATGGCCGACGATGGCCACTCCTTCCATGCGTTGTTGCAACCAGTCAACGACAGCGGATGCATGGTTGGCATCCACGGCAACGACCATGCCCATGCCCATGTTGAACGTGCGGTACATCTCTCTGGTTTCCACACCGCCGGCGGATTGGAGCCACGAAAACTCGGGAAGGACCGGAAGTGGAGTATGAATGTCCCATCCCAGGGAGGGATGGAGGCGGAGCAGGTTGGACAACCCGCCACCCGTGATGTGGCATATCCCTCTCACATGCTCGATGTTGAACGGGGCGTCGCCGCGAGCAGCGTTGAGCAGGTCAACCACCGGGTCGCAGTAAATGCGGGTGGGGTTGAGGACCACCTCGCCGAGGGTCGGTGTTCCATTGGTCCAACGCATCAGCGTTCGTCCATCGTGGTCGGCATTGAACGGTGCGGGGTCGGTGTAGGTCAAGCCGGCATGTTCGACGATCTTGCGAACCAAGGAATAGCCGTTGGAATGAATCCCCGAAGCGGGCAGCCCGATGAGCACGTCACCGTCTTGGAGATGTTCGCCGGTGATGGCTTGTCCCTTGGGCAACCAGCCGAGGGCCGTGCCTGAGAGGTCGAGTTCCGTGACGATGCCGGGCAGTGAAGCGGTTTCTCCACCCGCAAGCGTGACACGAGCTAGACGGCACGCTTCGGCCAACGAAGCGCCGAGCGCAGCATGGATGGCCGGGTCGGGTTTTGGAACGGCCACGTAGTCAACAAAGGCGATGGGCTCGGCACCCACGCACAACAGGTCGTTGACGTTCATGGCCATGCAGTCGATGCCCACGCCGCCCCACTGCTCCAACATCGTGGCGATTTGCAATTTGCTGCCCACGCCGTCCGTGGCCATGGCGAGCAGGTTGTCACCGAATTCGATCAGCCCGCCAAACCCGCCGGGAAGGTCCACGGGGGCGCCTGGCGTCCCGGGTTGTCGGACGCTCTTCGACAGGGCACCGATGAGCGAGGCGACGGCTGAACCCTCGAGATCGATATCAACCCCCGCACTGGCATAGTCCATGGGCTCACTCATGGCGTGTCCATCGGTTGGCGTTTCATGAAGGAATCGCTTGGGTTTCACGCGTCCATCACGAGGCGAGTGAGTGGAATCAGTTCACTCAAACTCTCGTGAAGCCGATGACCATCGTCCACCTCATGAAGGGAAACGTGGTCGAGGGCGCCTTTGGCTCGTACACTGTTGGTCAGCGGCACGACATCGTCCCCGGTCCCGTGAAGGATGGCCGTTGGGTGGTGCAGCGCCGGCCACGAATGTGTTCGTGCGACCTCAACAAAGGACCACGGCATGATGACAGGTTCGTCCCATCCGGGGGGCTGGAAGGTGTGGGTGCCGGACTGCTCCCACGCCTCCATGGCTTGCTGGCCGAGGGTGGAGGCCACCAATTCATCGTAGCCAAAGGCGGGCGCTAAGAGGACGAGACGAAGGTCGGCTTGTGGACGTTGAGCTGCAGCGTTGGCCGTGGCCAGGCCACCGAACGAGGAACCGATGAGCACATCAAACGGACCCAACTCGTCAATGGCCTCGAGCACCACACGCGTTTGACTGGCTTGGTCCCACCCGTACTTCCGCATGTCAAGCGTGGTGACGTCCCACCCCTGGGCTCGCATCCATGCTGCTTTGCTGCTGTCGGTGCTGGACCACAAACCGTGAGCGAAGGTGACCTTCATGGCCAAAGGTACGGTTGAGGCTACATGGATTCTTCGCCGCCGGCGGTTCTCCACACGACGCTCGAAGCGTGGAAAACAAGGGGTGTGCGCGGCCTCAATTCTCCAGTGGAAACAGAGGGGTGGATTGCCCGACCGAGAACGGTTATATCCCGTTGCCTCCGATGGCGTACGCCCGGAGGTGAAGATGGTGAGTGCGATTCAAGAATTCGACCTCCCCGCTCGTTGGACTTCCCTCCTCCAAGACAAGTATTCCGAAGCCATTCACAACCTCGCCAAGATGTGGCCCGACGAGGGTTCCCTTGAGGTGTCGTTCCGTGAGGTTGAGGGCTACGACCACGAATTCGCTCAGGACATCCTTGCCAACCCCGACCACCATTTCCGTGCGGCGAATCAGGCCTTGCGCCAATTCCTGCTGGACGCCGGTGAAGGGAACTTGATGCCGTTCGTTCGTATCATCCATCTTCCAAGCGACCAGGTCCGAACGGTGTCTCAACTCCGCGCCGATGACATCGGACGGATGATCGCCATCGATGCTGTCACGACCAAGATCACCGGTGTTCGCCCGCGGCTGTACTCGGCCGTGTTTGAATGCGTGGCATGCAGCCACACCATGGAAGTGAATCAGCCGAACGAACAGGAACTCATTGAGCCGTTGGAGTGTTCTCAAATCGATGGCGGCTGCGGCAGAAACAAACGCCAGACTCGGTTCTTACTCCAGCAGCAAGCCTCCCATCTCATCAACTCGCAATTCATCGAACTTCAGGAACTCCCCGAGCAGATGAAGGGCGGCATTCAGCCCGAGCGTATTCTCTGCATTGGCGAGCAAGACTTGGCCGGCCGGCTGAACCCTGGCGACCGTGTCAAGGCCAACGGCGTTCTGTTCATCCGTTCTCAACGTAAAGGCGGCAAAGACACGCCGGTGTTCGACATCTTCCTTCGTATCCATTCGTTGGAGCGGCAGAACATCCCGCTGGAGGAAATCATCATCTCCGAGGAGGAAGAAACGGAGATCAAAGAGATTGCCCGCGACCCCGGCGTCTACGACTTGCTGACGCGAAGCATTGCGCCGTCCATCTTCGGAATGGAACGCATCAAGGAATCGTTGATGCTCCAACTCTTTGGCGGTGAAGCTCAGGTCAACGAAGACGGCACTCGAAACCGCGGCGACATCCACATCCTCCTGATGGGCGACCCGGGTGTGGCCAAATCGCAACTCCTGCACTACATGTCCACCATCTCGCCACGTGGACGCTTTGCTTCCGGTCAATCCGCTTCGGCTGCGGGGCTGACCGCTGCTGCCGTACAGGACGCAGCGGCTGACGGACGCTGGACCCTCGAAGCCGGCGCCTTGGTGCTGGCCGACCTTGGCTTGGCGGCCATCGACGAATTCGACAAGATGAACGCTGCCGACCGTTCAAGCATGCACGAAGCCATGGAACAGCAGAGCATCTCCATCTCAAAAGCCGGGATCAACGCCAGCCTTCGCACCCGATGCGCTGTGCTCGCCGCCGCCAACCCCACCAGCGGGCGTTTCCAGCCGGTCAGCGATGTGCCGTTCACCTCACAGATCAACCTCGCTCCACCGCTCATTTCTCGCTTTGACATCATCTGGTTGTTGACGGATACACCGGACGAATCCAACGACGAAAAAATTGCATCTCACATCATCTCGAACAGGCTGAAGGGAAGCAGTGAGTTGCTCGTGAAGGAGGGAACCATTCCCGATCCGTCTCGCTCCACGGCCCAGCGAAAGGAGGCCAAGAAAGCCGATGGAACCTACGAGGTGCTCCCCCGGGAACTCTTGCGAAAATACGTGGCCTATTCCAAACGTATGTTCCATCCCAAACTCAACGACGAGGCGCGGGAAATGATCGTCGCCTACTATGTGGAAACGAGGAAATCCGGCGGAGAATCCGAGGACAGCGTGGCCATCACCGCACGATCACTCGAAGCCCTTTCCCGTTTGGCAGAAGCCAGCGCTCGAATCCGTCTTTCCGAAAGCGCTACCGCTGATGATGCCAAGCGTGCCATCCGGCTGACGAAGACCTGGCGGCACGAGCTCATGGGTGAAAACTTCGACATGACGACCATCGAGTCAGGCAAGAAAGGGAAGGTTCGAAACCAAGAGAAAGCCATCATTGACATCGTTTCTGTGCTTCAAAACGATTCGGGAACGGCCGCGAATTTGCTCGACGTGTTAACCGAAGCTGAACGTCGAGACATTCCGCGCAGCAAAGCGGAGGACATCATCGACAAATTGTGCCGAGACGGGCGCATGATGCGACCTTCTGGCTACGACACCCTCCAGATTGTTTGAGTTTCAATCAAGGGTTGTGCTCATGAAGGGTGAGCGCTTGGCAAGCACATGGCCGATGAACCCCAAGGCGATGTTCACCAGCCGTCCCAGTTGGACCCCGACCAATTGGGGTTCATGTGCGGCCTTGAGGTCCACCAACAACTCGCCACGGGAAAACTGCACTCCAGAGAGACCGGCGAACTCTACGACATCACCATCGATACCCTCCCCGAAGACTGGCCGACCTTTGAGCGCCGCCTGCGCGCCAGCCGTGGTGAAGGGGGAGCCGTCGACGTCGCTGCCCGCTTTGAGTCCAAGCGAAATCGCACGTTTGTCTACGCTCAATCGCCCAACGCTGGTCTCATTGAACTTGACGAACAACCGCCGCTGGCACTTGACGAAGACGCTCTCGACATCACGCTCACCGTTTCCGCCCTTCTCAATGCAAAGCCCGTTTCGTTGATTCAGACCATGCGAAAAACGGTGGTGGACGGTTCCAACACCAGCGGTTTTCAACGCACGTCCCTCATCGCTACGGACGGTGTCCTCGAGACATCCGAGGGGCCCGTGGGTGTTGACGTGGTGTGCCTTGAGGAAGACAGCGCCCGAAAATTAGACACGGTTGACCTCGGACACGGCCAGCAAGTCATCTACAACCTCGACCGGTTGGGACTGCCGCTTATCGAAATTGCGACATCGCCCGACGTCCGCTCCCCCGACCACGCGAAGACCACCGCCATGGCGCTGGGGCGTGTCCTTCGCCGCACACGACGTGTTCGCCGAGGCTTGGGCAGCATTCGTCAAGACCTCAACGTCTCCATTGCCGCTGGTGACCGCGTGGAGATCAAAGGCTGCCAAGACCTCAATTGGATTCCGACCATCATCCGTCTTGAGATGGCTCGCCAGTTGCATTTCTATCGCTTGGCCAACGACCTTCGCGCTGACCTCAACCTCTCGCCCCTCTCCCCTCACCGGGATGACGACGATGCGTCCATCGAACGCCAAGTCGCTCAGGCTGTGGCCGAGCACCTTCCACTTGACCTGCATGATGTCTCGGCCTTGTTTTCCACGACGCAGTCGGGAATGATCGCTGACGGTTTGAGCGGTGGCTCGCTGATGATGGCGCTTCCGCTGAAGGGCTTGCTGGGGCGTCTCGGGACGAAGACAAAGGACGACGACGGTGCCCAACTGCCCCGTCTCGGTCGCGAACTGGCAGGTGCCGCTAAGTTGGCCGGCGTGAAGGGCATCTTCCACGCCGATGAGTTGCCCGCCTACGGCATCACCGCTGACGAAGTCAGCGCTGTGCGTTCCAGCCTCAAGCTGGCCGAAAGTGACGCCTTTGTGTTGTGCTGCGCTCCTGCATGGCAAGCCCGTCTGGCCCTCGAAGCCGTGCTTGACCGCGCTCGTCTGGCATGGCACCGAATTCCCCAAGAAGTTCGAAACGTTGTGGTGAAGAAAGGTGCACCTGAAGACGGCACCACCTCACCCATGCGACCTCTACCGGGACGGTCCCGAATGTACCCTGAAACCGACGTCCCGCCACGCGTGCTTGATGCGACCGATTGGTCGATGGTGATGACATCACTCCCGATGTCGGATGAAGCCCGTGTGAACCGCCTCGCGACCTATGAGATGTCCACCGATCAAGCCGAGCAGCTGCTGGCTCGAGAATTGGACGACCTGTTTTGCGAACACATCGCTGCCCTTCCGGCCAAGGCCTGGGCTGCCCTGTTGCTGAACCACGACACCGAACCGCCTGAAACCCTCGGGAATATCTTGGCGCTCCGGGAGGAAGGGGCGTTGGCCCGCGATCACGTGGACAAGGTGGTGGAAGCCCACACCGGGCAACTCGTTTCGCTGGATGAACTTCGAGCCTACTGCATCGCACACGCGCTGGCACCCGCCGATATCGGTGGCCTCGACGAGGTGATTCAGGGCATCGTGGCTGAACGCTTGGACTTCGTGAAGGAACGCGGCATGGGCGCCATGGGGCCCTTGATGGGCGTGGTCATGCAGGCGGCCGGCGGCGCTGACGGAAAGGAAGTCAGCGCGTTGCTTCGGGCTGCAATTCAAGCCGTGTTGGAGTGAACGACCGATGAAACGTGCGGCGTTGGTGCTCGCTGCCTTGACCCTCCTGATGTTGATGCCATGGGCCTCGGCACAATCGTGGGAGCCTGCGTGGGAAGCCGACCTCGGCCCGGGCTACATCACCACGTCTCCGCTGGTGGATGACGAGCACGTGTACGCTCGAACCTCCGGCTTTTGGACGGGCGATGAACGACCTGAAGTGCTGGCGTTTTCCCACGACGGTGAACAGCGTTGGACCTACCGCAGCGAAACCACCACCCAACACGACATGGCCCCACTGGTCATGGTGGAGGCCGGTTCAGGCCCCTGCGGGACGTGGCCCACCCTGCTTTTGGTGGGATGGGCGGACGGTGCCTTCACGGCGCTGCATCCCTCGAACGGCACCGTGAACTGGCAGGCTAACTCAACGTTGGATGGATGGGGTATCACGGGAGCGCCGCTGGTCGATGGCGACCATGTGGTGGTGCCAACACGCACCGGTCTGATGCGTTTGTGTCTCGCCGACGGTGCCGTTGCCTTCCAAACAGATCTCGGAAACGGTTGGCGCAACGGCGTCACCCTCCACGACGGTGCCTATTGGTTGGGCGATGAAGCCGGTCAGTTGTGGGCCGTTGCGGTCGACGGCACGGTGCTTGAGACTCACAACCTCTCCGCCTCCCTCCGACACGCACCCATCAGCATGGGCGGTGGCCTGCTGCTTCACGTCCAGGAACCGAGCCTCAGTCGTTTGTTGCTGTTCAACAGCACGTCGAGCACGCTTGCAGAACTTGCCGTGTTGGGCCGTTCGCCTGCTATCCCGCTGGTGATGGACACGACCGTTGTGCTCGGCGACAGCGATGGCCTGACTTCCGTCCAATGCGATCCCGATTGCATCGTCATTGACACGTATCCAACCAGGGTGAACGGCGAGATGAGATGGCGCTCGCCCGGCCAATTCTTTGCCCCCGTGAACACCGATGAGGGCGGTTGGTTGAGCGCAGAGTTGAACGACAACGGGACGTTGGGTGAAGTGAGTCTGTTTTCGACACCTCACGACGGCTACGGCACTTCGGCACCAGCGTGGACTTCCACCGAGATGTACTTGGGCAACGATGCGGGCGTGCTGATGGCATACACCATTGAACGCACGAGCAGCGGGGAGGAAGCAACAACCATGTCGACCCCGCTCATCGGATTGACAGCGATTACCCTCGGCTTGGTTGGAGCAGCCTGGTTGTCGAACCGAGGGCGGACCACGGATGCATGGCGTCTGTTGACTCTTGGAGCCGTGGCCGTGGCGTTGCTGATGCTTCCCGACCTTGCGGCGTCATGGAATGCCTGGTTGGTGGAAGAAGAACCGTCTTCCGAGGAGACGACGTGGGACCCGTCATGGCCGGACGAATGGCTGGGCACCCAAGTCGTGGTGTTTGATTTGCCAGATCAAACCGTTGTGGCTGGTGGTTTGGTTGGACATGAAACGGTCTGGTCATTGACGGCGGCTGCAGCGGAAGAACGCGATCTCTCTCTCACCACCGAGGCGACCGGGATCGGGCTCTATCTTGTGGCCATCAACGGTGTGGAAGCGACGGGATGGGAATACACCATCAACGGCCAGCGCGGGGTGTTCGCGGTGGATGAGGCCGAGATTGAGTCCACCCTCGTCTTGCGTTGGCATCTGGCTTGAGGGTGGCAAGCCTCAAGGCTGGCCGCCTTCTCGGACGGTTCATGTTCCAAGCGCTGGGGGCTCATGGGCCAGAATTGTCCCCCACCGGCGCAGCTCTTCTCGACGTCGTCTTGGTTGGAACAGCGTTTGCGTTCTTGTTTTCAGCGCCACGAGCGAACCGCATGACAGCGGCCATGTTGGTCACGATGGTTCTCGCCATGGCGGCCCTGCGCGTCGTGATGCAGCCGCTCCCGAACGTTCAGCCCGTGACCGTGGCTGCCTTGCTCGTCGGCGCCCATCTAGGTGCCAAGCGCGGTGTGGCGTTTGCTATCTTGGTCACCCTGCTCTCCAACCTGCTCATCAGCCACGGCTGGTGGACCCTCTTCCAAGCCTTGGGCTGGTCGGTGGTTGCGGTGGTGGGTGCCAAAGCGAACCTCATCGCCGACGGACGCCTCAACCACGCTCGTCTGTACCTTGCCGCAGCCTTGGTGGCGCCGCTGTTTGGTTTGATTTCGACGCTTTCATTGGTCTCTGGTGAAATGACGGTTGGCCAATTCATGATCTTGCTCGGCCAAGGGTTGCCTTTTGATGCCGTTCACGCCCTTGGCAACGTCGCCTTTGCCGTCTGGACGGGGTCAATGCTCCATCGCTTCCTCAGCGGTTTGACCGCCCTGGAGGATGACGTGTTGGCGACGGGTGAACTGCATGGCCTCGATGCATGATGCACCGACCATGGCCCTCATCGTGCGCCAAGATCTGGCGTTGAGCACTGGAAAACTGGCGGCTCAGTGTGCCCACGCTGCGGTCGATGTCGTACGCGCCGCTCGTCGCTCACGGCTCCTCGAACGTTGGCGAGCCGGTGGCGCGAGAAAGGTCGTGCTCGGTGTGGACGACCTCGAAGCCATGCATGCGCTCCACGCTTCCATTCCAAGCGGATGTTATGCAGCGCTGGTCACGGATGCTGGTCATACTGAAGTTCCAGCCGGGACGGTGACCGTGCTCGGCATCATGGGCCCACGGAGAGCGATGGACACCCTGTTGCGTCACTTGGATGCGTTGTAAGGTGATAGGATGGGATTTCGCTCGTTTCTTCATCGCATCACGGCACCTACGCCCTCCAATGCGCCGGTGGAGGGTTCGATGAAGCTGGTCTGCGTGGTCAATCAATCGTTGAAAATGGGCAAGGGCAAAATTGCCGCTCAGGTCGGCCATGCTTCCATCCAGGCGTTCCTTGGCGCAGGGGTGAGCCACCCCCAACATGTTGAGGCGTGGTTGGCCGAAGGTCAGAAGAAAATCTGCGTGAAAACCCCGGAAGCCTCCGACTTTGACGCCCTCACTCGCCTCGCTCGTCAGCAAAACATCCCCGTTCATCTCGTCCGGGATGCGGGCCACACGCAGATTCCGAAAGGCTCTGCTACGGTGCTGGCCTTGGGCCCGTTTAACGAGACGGCCCTTGACGAGTTGACCGGCCATCTCAAACTGCTCTAATCACCGCATTGATGAAGGAGAGCGTTGAGCCAATTCCATGCGGGAACACCCCTCCTCCCGAATCGACTTCCGCTCTGACACGGTCACTCAACCCACGACCGTCATGCGCCAGGCCATGCACGAGGCATCCGTGGGCGACGACGTGCTCGGCGACGACCCAACCGTGATTGAACTGCAAGACCGCGTGGCCGCCATGTTTGGCAAAGAAGCCGGGCTGTTCGTGGCCTCGGGAACGATGTCAAACGCCATTGCCCTTCGAACCCACACCGTGCCGGGCGACGAGATCGTGTGTGACAAAACCGCTCACATCTATCGTTACGAAGGCGGCGGTTATGCTGCGCTCTGCGGTGCTTCCATCGCCTTGGTGGACGGCGAAGGCGGTCTGATGACACCCGAGCAGGTGCGTTCTGCCGTTCGAAAGGCGGAAGGTTCGGGCAGCCACTACCCCAACGGTTCGCTGGTGTGCGTTGAAAACACGTCCAACCTCGGAGGGGGCTCCTGTTACGACCAAACCACGCTCGATGACATCGCCAAGGTCGCTGCCTCTTTGGGGTGCGCCACGCACATTGACGGGGCTCGAATTTTCAACGCCGCCATCGCCACGGGCGTTGATGTCGCACGCATGTGCCAGCACTACGATTCGGTCTCCATTTGCTTCTCCAAAGGGCTCGGCGCGCCGGTTGGCTCGGTGTTGGTGGGCTCGTCGGCTTTCATCGCGAAGGCCCATCGGTGGCGGAAATTGTTCGGTGGCGGTTGGCGGCAAGCGGGCCTGTTGGCATCGGCTTGCCTTCATGCGCTTGACCACCACGTTGACCGATTGCAAGACGACCACGAACGTGCTCAACGCATTGCTGTCATGCTCAACGATCTCCCCGAATTCAACGTCGACCTCGCCACCGTGCAGACCAACATGGTCTACGCCAACACGAACCGTCCTGCGGCCGAGGTGGTCGAGCAGTACGCCGCCAATGGCGTTGACATGTTTGACCTGAGTGACAACCGGATTCGCGTGGTGGTGCACCTTCACATCACCGATGAGGACGTGGAGCGGTTCACCGACATTTCGCAGCGGCTCTTCGGTTGAGCCTTCAAAAAGTGTCAGGGAATATATCCCTCATGACGACGAGCGTACGCGAAACGCTGTGTGTTCACAACGCAGCCTCCCCCGACACCGATCATGTCTGTGATTGGTGTCAATCGATGATCGATTTTCAGCCCCAGCGCGGCTGGAACGCCCCCTTGCATCCAGAAGAACACGAACGGGCGATGGCGTTGTTTGGTGGACCAAACGGTACATCATCACGAAAGTGGAACGCTCTGCTGGCGAACACCCAGGATCTCCACCATGTTCAGTGGGCCCGTTTGGACAGTGACGACGATCCCATCACCAAACCGCCAGAATCGTGGGGCGCGTTTGAGGAACTCACGCAAGCAGTCCTGTGCGGCGACAACCTCACTCAACGCCAAGAAGCCATGCTGAGGGAAGGCATCGGGTTCCACGACGGGTCGGTTTTGCGCTACCTCGATGGTGCGTGGAACCTCAACGGATGCGACCTCCACGGGCTGAGTTTGTTCGTCGTGTTTTCGTTGATGGAGAGCGTGTCCAAACGAAAGGGGTGGGACATTCCGGCACTGCTGGTGTGTGTGACCTCCGTCAATCCAGAACTTCGCCACTCCTCGCGAATGGTGCAGTACATTCACCACCGAGGTCGCCGGGAATTGCGCCCCTCGTATCGCCCCTTGGCTGCGATGTTGACGTGGTTGTCGACTCGATTGAAGATCGACCGTACCCTGAACATGGAAGCCCGTGAATACGTGCCGATGATGGCGTGGTCCCACGACATCCAATCCCGAATGTTTGACCGGCAGCCCCCCAACATGGAAGGGATGTTCCAAAAAGCGCTCTCTCATCATCCACCGGGCTTGTTCCACGCCTACAACACGCCGTGGATGCAGGCTTGGCGGGAACTTGAACCGGCTCACGAACAGGCTGAAACGCAGAAGTGGGCGATGGATCTCAACCCGAAGGCGCTTCGCTTTCGGACACGGACGGCCTCCGGTTCACTGCGGTTGATTCGAGTGCCCAGTGAGCCTGCGCTCTGGGCGTTCCTCTCCTCACTGGTGCTCTCGCCACTGAACTCCGAGGCGGGGAAACTCTTGCTCGGCTTGCAGCACAACTGGTCGGTGGGCTACATTGAACGCACCCTCCCGTCAGCACCACTGGTCCGCTCGTTGGAATTCTGTCACAGCATCATGAACGGCTTGGAAACCAAGGTCTTCCTCGAGCGAGCTCGAGCCTTGATCGTCGGTCAATTTGGTCACGTCTATGAAGTGGCCGTTGAACACGGTCAACACGGGGCGCCTTACACCATTCAGCACGTCACCGACATCACGCCCAACGTCAAACGGCCGATTTGCATTCACAGCGGACAATTCGCCAACACCCTGCCGCTTGGCGACACGATGGGAAGCGTGATCCTCTCCATGGTGAACGACATCAAAGCGTCAGCAGAGATCCAAAGCCTCGAGGAGTTGCTGTTTCATCACCCTCCGTTCGGCTTCCCGCGACACAACATCCCTGCTGCGTGGATTGACCGCCTCCGAAACGATGCTGTGCAGGCCGCTAATCCACCTCGGTATTTCTTGCACCAACTTCGATGGCTCCGTCGCGACGCCGTTGACGAGTTGGAACCGCGTCCGGGTGGAGGACTTCACGAACTCCTTCTTCGAAACCGACACCATGGCCGTCGCCGCCCACGCTTCTCAGAACGCTGGGCTGCACGATTCCACACCGTGTTTGATCGAGAGGGCCGCTTCCCGCTCGAGGAAGCCGTCGCTGAGTGGCGGGAAACCGTGCCGCCCTATGTGCCAGGACGAACGGAAGTCCAGGGCTTTGGGGACTACTTCGGGCGCATTCAGGAGGGCTTCTTCCACCGACGCTACCACCACTTGATGCCTCACCGACGTGGAGACGACCTTCACGAGGAGGGCGATGTACGGGACGGTGAACGCCGTTGGTGCGAGGTCTTTGCACGGGTATGGGAAGTGCTGGTCCACCAACCGTTGGGGGCTCACTTTCGACTCCCGCTCCGTGACGGCGGACCACTGGCGCTCCAGCATGCTGACCTCCAAGTGACGGTACGGTCCGAACTTGAACGCAACTTCTTCAGACGTGCTGCGAAAATGCTCGGCTATGTCAGAGACGAGGAAGATCGCTCGCACGCCATCCTCGTTCGCCGAGATCACCCACGACCCAACGCCCGTTTGCAGCTGACGGACTTGCTTCGAGACATGCAGGACCGCCAGCGGGTACGTGGGGCTCCACCACGCTGGTGGAATTACGTCGACGTGGTGGCTCCGCCCCGGGAAGTACCTCACTTCCGATGGCAGCTTCACCTCGACCATCGGGACACGCAACGCGTCGTTGAGTTCGACGACCCTGCTGACCGTGAATTCAGCGGCCTCGGCGAATTCGTTGAGTGAACGCCAGTGCCAAACCCACGACCATCATCGTGGACACGACGGACAAGGCTGGCGTGTCTTCACTGGGTTCAGCAGGTTCAGGTTCCTCTTCCATCACTTCCGGTGGATTGGGCATGATTTCGTAAAGCAGGTGAACCTCCAAATCATCCCCGTCGTGCGGGGTTGGGAGCGACACCATCATCGATCCTTGGGATGTGTCTCCAACATCGATCATGTCGCGCACGATGTGCGGGTAGGTCCCCAGGCCGTTGGTCCCCTCTTCGTAATCGGCGGCGGTCTCCACGATGTAAGCGTACACGGTGAGGCTGGCGTTGTCGAGGTGCTCCCCGTCGATGTCAAGGTCCCACGTCATGGTGCCGCAGGCGAACACGTCCTCGCAAACACCGGGCGTCCAGGAAAACGCGGTGGTGCCTTGGCCGAGCCCCAAGTCTTGCCTGGCAAGGTTGGTGAATTCGTTCTGAAGCGTTCCATCGTCGGCCACGCTGCCGACTTTCTTCATGGTCCCGTTGAACACCACGCCGGGCGGAGAGTTGGGCTCGTACTTGTCTCGCCATCGCTGCTCAAGCTCGGCCACACCAAACGGGTCGCTAAGGGTGGAATGGAAGTGGTATTGGATGAGATGGCCTTCAGCCTTGACGTCCTCAAGGGCGTGCTCGACGTCCACGCAGTTATCGCACCAGGTGGCGGTGTAGACTTCAGTGACGGCTTTGAGATCGCTGAAATTGCTCGTCTCAACGGCCGTTGCGTTGGCCGGCGTCCACTGCCCACCAAACAGCATGCCGTTGTTGACTTCGCTGGCCGGAAGGGCAGCAGCCGGACTCATGGTTCCGAGAAGAAACGCAAGCGCAACGCACAGAGCAAAGGATGAACGCATGCTACGGGGAGCGGTCAGTGGGATATGAACCCCACTTCATTTGGTTCACTCGTCAGCGGCTTCTTCTTCGGTGTTGCCGTCGCTCTCCACGGCTTCATCAACTGCGTCGGAGAAGAGTTCGGCTCCTTCGGGGAAATCCCCGCTCTCGTAGCGTTCACGCATCTCCTCGAGGCGGCTTTTGATGCCGGCACCCGAGCGCTGAACGGCTTTGGCCACGGTGCTGAGGTTGCCGTTTTGGAGGCCGAGTTGGCGCAAGAGGTTGTACATGACGCAACCTGCCACCATCGAGATGGGAACGTTGGCCGTGGGGGCGTCCACGCTGGGCTCACCAAGGTTCGACATGACGGTGAAGAAGGCGTCCATGATGGCACCGAGGTCATCGTCATCGAAGCGCTTCGAAAGGCCGTCGCTCAGGTTCTCAGCGACCTTGTCCAACTCGTCTTCACGGGCAGCGGCAAGGCTGAGTTGTTGAGGAGGTGCGGCCCAACCCTGGCGCACGCGCTCTTGGTAGTGCTGCATGATCGTCTTCTTGGCGTTCTTGAGTTGCTTGGCCGTGATGCCGTAGGTGTCCATCAGTTGCTTTTCGTTGACTCGCACGGTGCGGAACCAGCGAGCAGCGATGGAGGCGATGGCCAAGGCCATGATTTGGAGCTTGTCTTTGTCAGTCTTGCCACGGAGTTCGGGGTGCTCCTTGCCACCTGCACGGCAGATGGCCGTTTTTGGGCACTTGAGGCGGCGACGTTCGCCGGGCGAGAGGGTCTTGCGCGTGGCTTCTTGGGAGCGAGTGAGCTTGCGAGCAGCAGCTCGGGCCAGTGGTTCAACCGCCTTGGCCATGTCAGCGCCGAACATGTTGCGAAGCGTGGCCATGAGTTGGGCATACATCGGGTCGGTGTCGCGCTGTGAACTTCGGTCCAACTTACCGATTCGAGCGGCGAGGCGGCGCTGCTTGGTCGTCAGGCGGTTGCCTCGACCGTCAAACTTGTCGCCAAAGGGGTTCATCTTGCCACCCATTTTCGCGCCACCGTGACCTGCTTCCATGTTGACGGCTTCGTTGTGACGACCTTCGCCAAGCGAACTGCCGCTGTTGGTGTCGGCGTCGTCGTGAAGGATGGGGTGCACCAAGGAGCACACATCGCAGATGCCCTCTCCACGGGTCAAATCAATCGTCAGGTTTCCGCTGCATTCGTCGCATTTCGTGATCATTTTTCTCAACTCCAAGGTATATGTCTCGCCACCCCATATAAAGGATTCAATTTTCAGCATCTCTGCTTCTTAATGTCTCCTCTCGGGCTGGAAAACAGGTTTCCAACACGTGAAGGGAAACAAGACATATTCTTATTGGGGCACACCCTATAAGAACCTATCGCGCATATGCCCGCCGGATTATGTCCGAATACTCCGAATCACCCATGCAATGTAACACATGGGAACCACCCTATTTGAAGGGCGCGATGAAACGACCCTCGGAAAGAATTCTAACCTCACTGACCGTACACTCCTTCCTTATCCATCCCCATCGCCGCGCATGTTGAAATAGCCTCGGTACCGTTCTCCAAAACAGGCGGTTTTCATGGAGCGAACACCGAGCATCACATCGGAACACGTCCCTGCAGGCGAGGGGCTTCCACCGTGGTTGTTCGAGGCGCTCTGCCATCCCACCGAACACGTTCCGTTCATGCTTCTCCATCCCACTGAACTTCACCGTCAACGCACCTTGGAGCGCTTGAACGAGGCTGGCGTGGTGGTCACACCCCAGTACCATCTCACCCTGAACCGATTGGTCCGCCTTCTGCACGTCGATCTCCGGCTCCCGGTGCTGATGGATGACGAATCGAGCACCTTCATGGCCCTTCACGCACGGTGTGCTGCGGCCGCTGAGAACGCCGAACTCCCGTTCCTCTACACGCCGGGTGTCGGCAGTTGGACGCTGACGAAAACACGTCGACTTCAGCAATTGCACGGGGAACTGCTCCAACTCCGCCGCCCCTTTGCGTGGGAGGGTGATCCGGGCGCCGCGGTGTTCCACCGCTTGTGCCTCGAGACCGAAGCGGCGGCGGGAGCCATGCTCCCAGCATTGGTTTCACGGCACGTCCTTGAGGCGTTGCAGACGGCCACAGATACGCCGTTTCATCTCAGTGAAGTGGCTGGCCTGATCGTTCTCAACACCGCCCCGGACTTCAACGAAGTCGAACAGGACCTCCTCACTGCCGTATCCACTTTTGCCCCCGTGCATCAACTGCTCAACCCTGGCTCGTTCCGACTTGGTTACCACGGTGCCTACCTGGTGGATGAACCACCGTGCACCACAGCGACCTTGCCCGATTGGGTGCCTCCACACGATGCGTGGACCGGCGACGCCACGATGTGGCAAACCGATGTGGGACGCGAGCGAGCGACCAGGTTGACGAGGGTGACCCTTGACGAGCGAGGCCACGGTATGCAGGCGGCCCTGACCATGATTCAGGCGTACCGTGCGCACCACGATGGCCGAATGTTGGTGGTCGATGCAGGCGTTCGGGACCGGGCCACGACCTGGTCCAACGGCTTGGCTTCCATCGGCCTTCGGTGGCATCCAGGTTCGGCCGCCATGAACCAACAACCCACCCATCACGCCGTGGTCAGAGCCGCAAGGCTGGCACAGGGCATGAGCGCTTGGTCGCTTGAATCGTTGCGCGGGGTGTTCTTCTCCTCCGTGGTCCCCTTCAACGACGACCTTTTTCCTGAGTTGAACCATCCCAGTGAGGGAACCTGGCGCCCTCAGCCTGATGCTGCGGTCTTGGACGACATCTCACGGCAGTTCCACGTGCTCGGTGGCCCAGGAGCCATCGCCCGCTGGCTTGGTGTTCTGGCCGGGGCTGAACCTTCCTTTGCGGAGCGACGTCCCGAAGAAAAGGCAAAGGCGCTTGAACAAACGCAGTGGTGGCTCGCTTGCTTGCTCCGCACTTGGGCACCGCTTCTCTCCCCAGAGGACCGCCATTTGCTGCGACGCCCGGTGGTGGGGTGCACCAGCGGCGTTGAACTGCCGATGCCCGATTCTCCTGCCTCCGGTATGGCGTGGCTCTCGTGGTTGCTCACCTCCATTGACGTGGCCCGGTTTGAACAGCGGCGAGCACCCTTTGATGCAGGCTTTGGGGCCCTTCAGGCGCTCGTGGAAGCCTTGAACGCCATCAAGGCTCAACTTCTCCACCACGGTCTTCCGTTTGAGGACCGTGGCGTTGCGTTTGTGGACCTTCTCGACCACATCGGGTCTTCAGCAGAACTCACCCACCAAACCTCGCGAACCGATCGCATCAACGTGGTCACGCCCGACGACGCCCTCGGGTGCACCGCCGACGTGGTACTGCTGGTCGGCATGGACGTTGATTCATGGTCCATGCGCTCTTCGATCACGCCTTGGCTGGACGCTTCGGCCCAACTCGAACTTGGGTTGTTTCAGACCGACCGCCTGGTTCGGCGTGGGCGCCATCATCTTCGACATTTGCTGAACGCAGCCCCCACGGTGGTCGTGTTTGATTCCTCTCCCGAAGAAGGCGGAGGCCCCAGTGCACCGTTGGCTGAATGGTTGGCAGATGTCCAACGGACTGGGGCATGGGAGGCCATGCGAACGCCTCCCTCGTTCCTCCCCCCTTCCACCTATGAGGGTGAAGGGGAACCTCGTCCGTTCCGATGGTCGGTGCGCGAAGACGGCCACGGGAGTTGGCTCACACCGGTGATGCACGCCACCGCCAGCACAGCGTCGGGGTTGCGAACGGTTCGCTTTGGTTTCAG
>DAET01000013.1:0-21006 GCA_002497765.1 Euryarchaeota archaeon UBA486 | reverse complement strand
CGTCATGCCCAATCATGCCGTTGCTCTGGTCCATGCCTACGAGGGCGAGGTTCAGGCCGATCGAAGGCGGCGGCAGCCGCTGGCCAAACACCTCGGCGAACACGCCAGTTTTGCTTGGTCAAATCGAGCACACTTGGCCAGCGTTGATGCCGTCACGCTCCGCCCAACGCGTGCTTCGCTCAAGGTGAACGGCGTTGCAGCCACCGAGTTCCCTCACTTGGGTCATCGTGAAGAGAAATCCGTCTCCGTCAGCGTCGACCCCCGACCGCTTCCTCCCTATGTCCCCACAGAACCAGGCCTTTCACAACGTTTTGGCGTGCTCGACGTGCCCCTCCAACGTGAGGTGTGGTCGCCAAGTCGCCTTGAGGCCTGGCTCAAATGCCCACGCCAAGCGTGGTTGAAGCAACATCTCCGTGCCGACGACGACGAAGAGATGAGCACCGAAGACATCGACATCCGAATTCGAGGTCAAGTGGTGCACGAGACGGAAGCAGCCATCCTGCATGGCCACGGGGTTCCGATGGGAGGTGAAATCACCACTGAGCCACAACCGCTCCATCTTGGCCCCATGGGTGAAGGTCGTGCAGGGTGGGACGCTGTGCTTGATTTCCTCCAGCAGGATGTTCACTGGCTGGGCCGGCACAACGCCGTTTCCGTCCATCGCACCAAGGACCTCATCGACGCCTCACCCGAGTCATGGCAGGCTCATCAGGACGGTGAAATCGAACTGCCTCCCCGCGGCCGTCTCGCCCGATTGTTGAACGCTGATCTTGCGCTTGAGCACGCCGCTCCCGTGGCGATGGAATGGTCTCCCAGGGTTGAGAGCGAGCGTTCCGTTCTGCTCGACACCCGTGAGGGAGATGAAGCGACGGGTTTCCGTCTGTTCGGTTACGCCGACCGCGTGGACGTTGTGGTCCTTCCCGATGCCCTCCGTTCCATGCTCGTTGATCAAGGCGTCTTGGGTGATGCAGACCACGAGACGCCGTTCCCGCTGCACGATACACCGCGACCAGCGCAACGCTTGATCGTCATTCGTGATTTGAAGACCGTTCGGGGCCCGGACTCGGCTTCCGCAGGCTTGCGCCACATGCGCTGCTTGTTTGAAGACCTTCAGTTGGCTCTGTACGCCCGTGCTTGGGAACTTCTGCATCCCAACGACCGCGTCATCGGTGTCGGCGCCAGTGAGGTGGGGGAATCCACCACGCACTACGTTGAACTTGACAGCGACCTCGCTGCCTTGAGCGAACACCTGTCCATCGGCGAACTCACTCAAGTGTTCCCTCAACACTTCCCGGCGTCCACGCCGAGCGGCACGACCACAACCTCCTTCCGAAGGTGGATGGCTGAACGGTTGACTGTCGCTCAACGAGCGGTCGACACCGCCCACCAAGGGCACGTTCACCCCACACCGGGTGCGCACTGCAGCTACTGTGCCGTGGCTCACTCCTGCGATGTTTCCCAGTACAGCGGAGGTGATTTCTGATGATTCAGTTCAACAACAGCCAGCGGCTTGGGTTGGACTTGGACCGGCACATTGCGCTCGATGCAGGCGCAGGCACGGGGAAGACGACGGTAATGGCCGAGCGTTATGTTCAGCACTTGTTTGCAGCCGACCAACGAGCCACACACATGACCCCTATGGGGCCGCGTACACCGCTGTCCGGTCACGGTGCGCTTCGTGCACCCAAACGAGAACGAACGGCACTGCAGGAATGGCCCGGCCTGCTCCCCTCAGAAGTGGTGGCCATCACCTTCACTCGTAAGTCAGCGGCTGAACTCAAAGCACGTATTCGGCATCGACTCGCTCAGGCTCGGGCACGCCCGCCCTCACCCGAAGACCGCGACGGCGTGTTTGACCCGAGGTTGCGCAACGATGGCGACGTGGAAATGCTCCTCTCTGGGTTGGATGAAGCCCCCATTTCCACCATCGATGCCTTTCTCAGCCAACTGGTGCAACCCTACGTTGACCTCGTTGCCCTCTACCCCTCCAACCAGCAAGTATCGGAGGAGCGAAAACCACTGATGGTGCAGGACACGCTCCATGCTGTTTGGAGGATCCGTTCGGTTGACGATGCTCGAGAAGCGGGTGTACTGAATCACCACCAGGCCTTCTTGGACGCTCGGAACCGTCTCGTGAACCGACTGGGCGGGCAGGACCAAGCGGAGATCGTCCTTGGAGGTCTGCTCGGCCGTTCGCTGTTCGTTGAGCAGTCCCACCGGTCCATGATTCAGCGAGCAGAAGACATGGGCTTGGCCTGGAACGGCCGGGGACCTGCTCCAGTCGACGTGCTGCTCAACACCATCGCTGAGCCGGTGACCACCCTGCTCCCCGATTTCACTGAGGAATTGCATCGAAGGTTGGGCGATTGGGTGCAGAACTTCCTGCCCTACCATGCCAATTGCATTGCGCCGGCCGAGGTCTCGACGTCTCTGACCCGATTCAATCACCTCGTACGGGTCACGTCGCAACCGCTCCCAACCGAGGCCGGCGAGCAACTTTCGTGGGTTTGGAAGGCCTTGCTCGGCATCGCCACGGCCTCAGGTTTGGTCAAACCGTCATGCACGTTTTTCCCGAGGGACGCCCTTCCCAACGGCAACGGCTGGCCTTCTGGCATGACCTCAAAAACGGGGGCAACCGGTCTCTCAAAAGACGAAAAGAACGCCCTCTACGAGGCAGGAAAAACACACCTCCCTGGCTTACGCTCGTTGCTAAATTCAGCCAACGGGACCCTCATCCGCTTGCTGGCCCGCTCTGCCTTTTTGCTCAACCCGATGGACGGCTTTGACGGGATGCCGCTCGACAGCCCTCTTCGATTGTTGCCCTTGGTCGACCCGCTGCCCAGCGAAGCGGGTGACCGAGGCACCTATGTCTCCGCCGAGCTTCAAGTACAGGTGCTCAGCGACCTTCAGGTCATTCACACGGCGTGCAATCAAATTCTCGCTCGAAGAAAATCCCTCGACAACATGCATGATTTTGACGACATGCAGCGTTTTGCTGCCGATTTACTGCTGGCCCGGTGCCCCGATATCTGCAGGCATCGCTACCCGCCGGCAGTCATCGATGCCTTGGACGGGCTTGGCGATGAGCCGTGGACCGACGCACACATCGCCCGCGCGCTCACGCTGCTCAACGACCGACCAACACTGCTGGAGGACCTTCAACGCCGCGTGGCCATTTTAGGCGAACTGCGCCGTCAGTATCGCGCCTTCATCATTGACGAATACCAAGACACCAACCCTTCCCACTACCGTTTACTTGCCCGACTGTGGGGCCGCCGGCGCCGTCATCCCGACGACCCTGCAGGTCCGTTGGGTGCGTGGGATCCCACCGTGTGCATCGTTGGTGATATGAAACAGAGCATCTACCGTTTCCGACAAGCCGAGGTCTCCGTGATGCGACGAGCGGTGGAAGCCATCCGTCAGTTCAACATCGATGAAGAGGGTGAGGCTCGCCTTGGCCACCTTCGCGAGGCCGGCTGTGGCCGCGACCCCCGCCCCGTGGGTGGTGGAGGTGAAACCGGGTCGTTTTCCAACGAACACAGCGGCGAGGTGTCTGCCCCCCACACCTTTGTTCGCTTTGACGAGGAGGACCAAGCGGGTCAACCTTCCATCGTTGGTCATCGCTTGTTGCGCCGTGCTGAAGGTCACGTTGATTTGACTTCCAATCACCGAACACGGCACGATTTGATGGAGACCATGAACGACATGTTCGACGAGGTCTTCGATTCTCGGTACCACGACCTTCCCGGTGATTGGCATGCGGAGGCGCAACGGCTTCGCCCGGCCCGTGCCACCGAGCACCCCGGCGTGTTGGAATGGCTCCTCCCGATTCCGGGCACCATCACCGAAGTTCCCCTTGACTTGGACGTGGCCGTCAACACCTTCGCCGACCCGAACGCCTCGCAAGTTCACCTCGAACACGAATTGCTCGCCGACCGCCTTCACGCCTTGCTCAACGAGTCATCCACGAGGGTATGGGACAGTGAAGCCGCTTCGTGGACCACGGTCACCGAAGCAGGCCCACCGGTTCGACCACAGGACATTATGATCCTCATCAACTCCCGAAAACACCTGCCAGATCTGGTCGACCGCCTTCGGGCACGAAACATCCCGGTCATGGCCGACCGACAGGGCTTGCTGTCCATGCAACCGGTGGTTCAACCGCTGATGGCGATGCTGGCGCTGATGGCCCGTCCGACCATGCGCAAAGCGGGCGTTGAACTCGGTCGTTCTGCCGTGATCGGCCTCTCTGAACGGCAGGTGCATGAGGCCATGGTCTCGCTCGAGGAGGGCGCAGAAGTGTTGCCACATTTGATTGAACATGCGCCATCTGAAGCTGTTCGGGCGCTCTTGGCCCACCTTCACCAACTCATGAGCTGGGGCGCTTTGTACGACGTGTTTGACGCCGTGCTCGACCACTCCGATTTGCTCGTGGCCTACCCAGATGACGCCCAACGTCAATTTGCTGAGGCCTGGGTGGCCATTGTCCAATCCATCGGCAACGACACGGGCCACGATGCAGCCGCCATGTAC
The DNA here is from genome assembly GCA_002497765.1 of Euryarchaeota archaeon UBA486. Taxonomy (GTDB): domain Archaea; phylum Thermoplasmatota; class Poseidoniia; order Poseidoniales; family Poseidoniaceae; genus Poseidonia. The sequence continues at coordinate 16,473 of DAET01000013.1, read as the reverse complement.
CGCCGCATGGTCGAGGTTCGTGCTTTGGGGCGTCAAGGGCCCCAAGCCATCACGCAGCCCGATTCGACAGCCGTTCAAATCATGACGATTCACGGCTCGAAAGGGCTGCAAGCCCCGGTGGTCGTGGTTTCGGGGTTGTTTGCAGCCGGCAAGGCCGATGCCAGCATGTCCGTTCAGGACAACATTCTCGTCACCCCACAGGTGTTGGCCGGACGCATTCAACCCTGGCGGGCCAAAGACCGTCCTGAGGACGGCCTGTGGGCTTTCGCGGCCGAGATGAACAAGGCGCAAGACAAAGCAGAGCTTCGTCGGAAATTCTACGTCGCGTTGACCCGAGTGAAAGACCGACTCATCATCACAGGCAGCCCGGGCAACCGTTCGACCTTCGATGAAGAGAGCGGAACGCTGTCGGTTCGGTTTGCTCCTGACCCACGAACGATGGGTCGCATGTTCATCGAGGGGCTACGAAGAGCCACGTGGTGCGCTGGTGGCGATGCCCCTTGGGTATCAGCGGCTGAACTTGAGGCACCTGCCTTACCGCTCTTTTCCTCCCATCAGCACCAAACCGCGCTCAACCCGAGTGCGTTGTTGAACGAATCGCAGCTTGGCGTGCACGGCTTGAGCGGTTTGAGGTTGTATCACCATCCGTTGTGCTTTGACCCCGTGGACACGGCCTCACCTCAACAACGTGCACGGGCGCTGGCCTCGCATCTTGAGACCATGGAAGCGACCGGCCTCTCCACGGCGCCCCCGCTTCGTCTTCAAGAGAACATCAAGGGTGCTGCTCATCACCTCGATGCTACCTTTGCTTGCCCACGACGGTACTGGTTGGAACACGTACGTGGATGGTCGACCGAACCCTTCCTTCTCCCGCAGGCTTCGACAGCAACACCTCCACGGCGGGCATGGCCCGAGCCGACCACGTTCGGTTTGATGATGCACCGCGTGCTGGAGATCGGGCTGCGGAACCCTCGTGCGAAGTCGGAGCAGACGCCGCCGTTGGACGCCTCATGGCTGCACGAAGCCGACGACGATCTGGCCTCTGGAGAGACCGTGGCGCGCGTCATGAACGAATTCGGATTTGGGGCTAAACAAGCCGCATCCACGCCTGAAGCGTCGTGGCGGGAGCGATTGATGCACCTCAGTTCGCTCATCGACCGTGGACTGCTCGGTCAGTGGGTGCAAGGAGCGACCTTGCACGGGTGGACGGTTGAAGCGGTGAGAACCGAACTTCCGTTCTTCCATCGGGAGCGCCTCCAACGGGCGACCTCGGCGGGCGAATCGGTGGAAAGCGAGCCACATGGTCCATCGGTGGTTGAGCACGTCAACATGGATTTCAGTGGTCGCGCTGATTTGGTGTTGGCGCTGGTCGACGAGCACGGGCAGGGGGCGCTGAAGGTGGTGGACCTCAAAACGCGAGGTTGTTTGGGAGCTTTCAACGTCGAAGACCCTTCCAAAGGTCACCCGCTCCAACAGGTGGGTCCAGAGGAAACCAATCCCGTTCCACAAAGCGATGATGAAGCGGCCATCCTGCACGAACACCGTTTGCAACTCACGTTGTATTCGATGGCTTTGGAGGCCATTGAAGCTCGAAAACCTGCATCCGAGCGTCGCCATATCCTGCCGCCCGCGCTGCTGTTGGGAGCCAACGGACGAATGGTGGAACTCTCGGAAGGCGCCTTTGAACAAGCAAAAGCGGACTTGTTGGCGCATTTGGACTGGCGAGCCTCGGTCCATCTTGACGCTCATCACGGCGAACCCGGGCGCCTCCCCTCCGGGTCGCTCACCTGCCAGCAATGTGCGTTTTATCGGGGCGATTTGCGCCGTTGCGCTCCTGAAGGTGAACCCTTGGGTTTCCTCAGTCGCTTCGACGATGAGCCGTGAGGACCAGGGTTCCCGCCCAACCTTCCTTGGCACCCACCTGTTCCGCCTTGATGTCGATAAAACCGGCCGCTTCCAGCCCGGCGGTCCACTCGGCGATGCTCAAGAGCGCCATGTGGACGTTCAACGACGGCCCCCAGTCGTGGCTCGACGGGTTTTCCGTGTAGTGGTCAACACCGATGACAAGTCGGCCGCCGGGATTCATCCACTCGTCGTGCATGGTATGGAGAAAGCCCAGCGGATCCTCGAGGTAGTACAAGCACTCCATCGTGTGCACCAAATCCACGGGCTCGTCCGGCTTCCAGGCCGGGAGCATGGCTTCCACATAGTCGCCCTCCGGGTCAATGGCCCGTGCTTTGGCGATCATCGACGGTGCGCCGTCCACGCCGCTGGCGTGCTGGCACAGGTCGTGTGCGGCAAGCCGACGGACGACCCAACCGTTTCCGCATCCGATGTCCATCGCCGTGAACGGACGGTTTTGCCCGTCGAGGAGACGGTCAAGCATCACGTCCACGCTGGCGCTGTGGCCGCGTTCCATGCCTTCATCTCGACCGACGTCGGCCCATTCACTGAACAAATCCGTCGCCGGGCGCAGGCTCATGCAAGATGGCCATCCGCGGCGTCTCATGAAGGTGTTCATGGCGAAAGGAAGATGCACGGCGTTGCTTTCCAAGGTCCATGCTTGACACCACCACGACGCTGGCCGATGTTCTCTACCCGCCCATTGAAGCGCACACCACCGGCATGCTCGCCGTCTCGGACGTGCACACCATTGCCTGGGAGCAAAGCGGAAACCCTGATGGCATTCCCGTCGTAGTCATTCACGGTGGTCCTGGCGGTGGAGGTCAGCCCTCCTACCGGCAGTACTTCGATCCTGAGGCGTTCAACATCGTGCAGTTTGACCAGCGAGGCTGTGGCCAATCCACGCCGTATGCTGAACTGGAGGGCAACAACACGCACGCATCGGTGAGTGATTTGGAATCCCTCCGCGAACACTTGGGCATTGAAACGTGGCACGTGTTCGGTGGCTCATGGGGCTCCACCCTGTCCCTCATCTATGCGCAGCATCACCCTCAGCGGGTCCGGAGTTTGGTCCTCCGGGGCATCTTCATGTGTCGGAAATCCGAACTACACTGGTTCTATCAGGACGGTGCCAGCCACCTCTTCCCCGACGCCTTTGCGCCCTACCGCGACCACATCCCCGAGGCGGAACAAGCCGACTTGATTCGTGCTTACTATGCCCGACTGACCAGCGATGACGTCGAGACTCGTCGTGCAGCCGCCAAGGAGTGGACGCGCTGGGAGATGGCCACCAGTCGCCTGTTTCCCGACCCGGAATACCTCGACAAGGCCGAAGACCTCGATTTCGCCGTGGCGTTTGCCCGTATCGAGTGCCACTACTTCATCAACGCTATTTTCGTTGAGGAGGCCTACATTCTCAACCATGTCGATGCCATTCAACACATCCCGACGGTCATCGTCCAGGGTCGCTACGACGTGGTCTGCCCGCCGCGCAGTGCTTGGGAACTTCACCAAGCGATGCCCCAGAGCCGACTGGTGATGGTGCCGGATGCCGGCCACTCGATGGGCGAGGTCAGCATCGCCCGTGAATTGGTGGCGGCGACCGATGCGCTTCGCTGAGGAAAACATCAGCCAAGGCGTGCGAAATTGGTGCCCTTTCGAGCGTCGGCTTGATAGGGAGGAGTGAACTCGGTGAAGATGGAGGCTTGCCCTCCGGGTGAAGACATGACGGACGGAACCATCACGCCTGAGGTCCAAATCAAGCAACTCGAGGAAGCCTTGGCCACCGAAACGGACCGTTTGCAGAAACTCTTCGCCGCTTACGAGACGCAAGAGAAAGAGCTCGTTGACGCCAAGGCCGAAATCGAGGTGCTCGAGAAGGAGATCATCGACCGTGAAATCGAGAAGGAATCGCTCGAATCCATCATCGCCGAGAAGGACGTTCGTGTTCGTGAACTTGAGATGAAGGCCACGAAGAACTCCAAGCGAGTCGAACACCTCGAGCCTGAACTTGAGAAGATGGAAGAGAAGTATTCCCGGGAAAAGGACCGTCTTGGCAAGGTCTTCGGCATCGCTGAAGAGCTGGACAACGACCTCCGACTGGCGGTCACCGAAATGAAGGCCCGCGACGACTGGTACGTGGACCACATGCAGATTTTCGAAGACTTGAACAAGGCCATCAAGGAACGCTATGAGATGATCGAGCGAGCCGTTGAATCCGAGCGAAAGTCGCAGCACATGTCCCGTGCATTCACCGAGCGTGTGGAAGAGATGGTCCAAGCGCGTTCCGAAGAAATGGCTGAAGAAGAAGCCGCCTCGGCTGAGGCTGAAGAAGCCACGGCGGCCGTTGAGGTCGTCGAAGAGGCGCCCGCTGAAGCGCCCCCTGCCGAAGCCGAAGAACCAGCTCAGGAAGAGGAGGCCCCTACCGAAGAGGCAGCCGAAGAAGAAGCGCCTGCTTCATGGGGCGACAGTCAAGACCCCTGGGCTTCGGAGTAGGTGATTGAATGGCCGGGTTGGCCCCCGGTGGGCACAGCCCCGTCCTCACGCTTTCGATGATGGGCGTCAGCGCCCTCGTCATTGGGTCCATCATCAACCCGCTCGCCGGTTTGGTGCCGCTGTTTGGCATGGGCTGCCTCATGGCCGCCGTCTTCATGGGCTACTTTTGGCGAGACCCCGACCGACCGATTCCTCGTACACCCGGTGTCTTGGTCTCTCCTGCCGACGGTCATGTCATGTTTCTGCGAAGAGAACGCGCAACCGGGCGCCGGCCCAGCAAGGAAGAGATGGACAGCGGTCGTTGCCAGTCCGACCCGTTGACGGGCGATTGGTACCCTGAACCACTGGACGACCCGCTTAGCTTGGCCACCGAACAGCGATTCGAACCCGTTGCTGAAGGCGAAGAAGCGCCCACCGATGTGTGGAGGATGGCGGTCTTCATGTCGCCCCTCGACGTCCACGTCAACCGAGCTCCTGGTGCCGGGCGCATTGAACGCATTGAACACCGAACGGGCAAAGGATTGCGTCGCGGCCCCTTCCGACCCGCCTATACCAAGGAGAGCGAACACAACGAGCGGGTTCGCTCCGTTCACCGATTGGACAACGGCCACCGCATTGAGATCACGCAAATCTCAGGGGCACTCGCCCGAACCGTGGTGCCCTACCTCTACGACGAAGACACGGTCCGGCGCGGCCAACGCATCGGCATGATCCGATTGGGTTCGAGAGTGGACCTTCGGGTCCCAGCCGAGGCATACATTTCTTCAATCATCACGGCGGAGGACAAGCACAAGGAGCACCCCAAAGGCATGCACGTGATGGCAGGCAGAAGCGTGGTGTTTGAATCAAAACAGGAGGAAGAAGAATGAGCGGTTGGCGAAGAACGGTGCCTGCAGTGTTGTTGTTTTTGATCGTGAGCATGCCCGTGGTCTACTACCAGGCCGGCAACCTCGTCTACACGCAGGCAGCGGCGAGTAACCTCGAGTGTTCCGGTCATTCAGAACGCAATTCTCCGGACGAATTCAGCGTGGAACTCTGGCACGAAGACGTGAGCGTTGTCACCCACCAGAAGAACGAGACGTTGGCGACCAACCTTGAACCGTTGTTCTTTGATTCATGGGACAACATCACGGTGGAGATGCCGGAAGAATCCATCACGCTGACCGGTTGGGTGATGGAACACAACGCATCGCAGCCTTGGGTTATCCTCGTTCATGGCATTCGTTCCTGCAAAGCCAACCACGAGGTGTTGATTCCAGCGGCTTGGCTCCATCAGGCCGGGTTCAACGTCGTGCTCTTTGACATGCGTGACCACGGTGACAGCACGGTTGAGGACGGTCTGGTGTCTGCTGGGCAACGGGAGTATCGCGACATCTTAGCGGTCTGGCAGTGGATCCAAGATGAGAAGGACGTCCCGCCCGAGCGCATCGGCGCCCTGGGAATTTCCCTCGGTGCTGGGACCCTCGCCATCGCCTTTGAACAGGAACCGCAGTTCCAATCCGTGTTCCTCGACTCGCCGTTTTCCTCCATGGGCACCATCATTGAGGAAGAACTCCAGTTTGCTGGATTCCCGGTGTTCTTGACGGACGCTGCCATCTTTGCAGGCAAGGTTTCCTCGGGCGATAACCTGGTGAAATACGAGCCCATCAACGCCATGAAAGCCGTGGGTGATCGTTCGGTCTACATCACGCAATCCCTCGAAGACATCCGCATCAACATCCACCACGGTGAGTCCATGTGCGAGGCGGCGCAAGCCAGCGTTGCGCAGGACGGTATCGCTGAATGCTGGTTCGAATCCTCCGGTGTGGCTCACAACGACCGCGATCAGGAAGGTATCCTTTCTCACATCACTCTGATGCTGACGCAGCCCGATGAATACCGGGACCGAATGGTGTCGTTCTTTGAGCAAAGCATCGGTCAGCCGGATGCGGTGGTTTGAAACGAGGGATGCTGAGGGCCTTCCACGGTGGACAGCATGACCAGCCCCAATCCTTTGCCGTTGCTTGGAAGCGGGCAGAAAGGGCTTCGCATCCACGACTTGGTCAAGGCGCCTGCGAACACGCCTTGGGCCAAAGCCAAGCAACAGTCCTGGGATGCGAGTGAACCCGCCACGGTCTACACCACGCCCGAGGTGTTGGCCGACGGAACACCGTGCAGCGCCGTCACCGTCATTCTGCGAACCAAGGGTTGCCACTGGTGGTGGTCGTCCGGTTGCACGTTCTGCGGCTATTTCAACGACACACGGGATGATGTGACCAACGAGGACCTTCATGCGCAGTGGGCAGCGGCCAAGGCCAAGTTTGACGATTTCAAAGACCAAGCGATGGTCAAGGTCTACACCTCCGGCAGCCTCTTGGAAGACAGGGAAATTCCCCTCGAATTCCAAGAAACCGTGCTTCGGGACTGCGCCGAGATGGACAAGGAACTCATCGTCGAGAGCCGTTGTGAGCAACTCACCGAGGAGAAGCTTGCTTGGGCGACATCCATCAACCCGGATTTCACCGTGGCCATTGGACTCGAGGCTTACGACGACGAAGTCTTGCGGTTCCATGTCAACAAAGGGTTCACCACCAAATCGTGGGATCGGGCCGTTGAAAACTTGAAAAAATTCGATCTTCGCATCAAGACTTACTTGATGTTCAAGCCTCCGTTCATGAGCGAAGCCGATGCGCTTGACCATTGCGTTGCGTGGATTGGAGCGGTGGCTGAACAATCCGATGAAATCTCGGTCAACCCGATGAACATCCAGCGCGGGACGGTCATCGACCGACTTCATCGACACAATGAGTATCGCCCACCGTGGTTGTGGTCGTTGGTCGACATGATACGGCGAGCCCACCCGCTCATCCATCCGGAAGGCGGCATCAACGGCGATGCAGACCAAGTGGCCCGCCTCATCGTTCATCCAACGGCTGGAGGAAAAATCCGCGGCTCTCACAACTGTGGCCAGTGTGATGCCGAGGTCGTTGCAGCGATTGAGCGCTACGCGGTTTCAGGGAGTCTGTTGGAATTTGAAGGCCTCTCATGCGGCTGTGAAGCGGTTTGGCAGGCTGAGGTTCAGCTGGAGCGCCAACTCCCCGTCCCCCTCGGGTTGTCAAAGCCTCGCCGCGGTTCGCCCGTCCATCGTCTGCGCTCCCCCTAAGCGAGGGCCTGCACGGCAAAATTCCGTTGTCAAAGTGGTCAATGTTTATCACCGGATGTTTCGTCGCAGGATTGACCCCTATGGGGTCAACTTGAGGTAATCCGTATGACGAACTCCAGAGCCCTCCCCGACACGACCGTCGGAACGGGAGAACCCGCAGCCAGTCGCATCGTCCTGACCCTGTTCTTTGTTGGGATTCTCGGCCTCTATTCCTTGTTTTCAAACGTCTTCGGTTGGGACAACCTTCCACTGCTTGGCGAACTCGTGCCCTTGGTTCAAAACCTGGGTGGCAGCGGCATCTGGTACTACCTCATCGGCTTCTTGATTGGCATCGGTGCCATTGTGGCGACCTTGGTGGGTGAGGTCCTCGCCGAGTGAAGGAGGTGTGATGCATGGAACTCATTTTCATCGCTGGTGGCGTTCTTCTTACGCTTCTCTTCCTTCTTGCCCAATCCCTCTCCAAAGGCGTCGGAACCGTGGGCGGGGCCCTCAAGCAAGTCGGCTTGTTCGTTCTCCAAAAGAACCCACCCGGTCTCGTCGACATCTTTGACGACAAGGACGGCAGTGGCTCCCGAACATGGATGAACTTCGGCATGCTCTGGCTGGTGTTCGCCACGCTCCTTGGTTTCCTCATGGGTTGGCACACCTACGATCCAACGGCGCTCGATTCGTTGGCCAGCGTGGGTTGGTCGTACGATGACGGCTCGTCGCTCAAGGATGCAACGCTCAACTTCCTCTCCATCGCCCTGTTGTACGGGTTGGTGGGCAGCGGCATGGTCGCTGCTGCACGAAACGGCAACGGTCGCTTGGCCAGTGAAGCCAACGCTTCCATGGTCGCCCTGCTTCTATCGGTCGTGCTCCTCGCCACCTACATCTTGCCGTTCATCTTCGGCTTCCTCGACATCGACACCTCGGAAAATCCGATTCGAACCGTGCTCTACAGTTTGGAAACCCTCGCTGTTGGCTTGTTGCTGATTCCGGTGTTCATCAACATCCTCATCACCGCTGCGAACCGAGGCGAGCAGGAACTCCAAACGAGCGTATGGTTCCTCATCATGGGCATCGCCGCCTACATCCTGTCCATGCTCTACATGTTCTTCGGCGAGCTGGCCGATGCGACTCAAATGGTGTGGCTGGCCGAGCGTGTGGCCTACGGCTGGGTGCCGTTGGCACTCATGTTCTCGGTGGGCTACCACGTGATCCCCATGACGGCCAAGCAACCGATTTGGTCCGGCTCCCTTCGCGGGGCCAGCATGCTGCTGTTGTTCATCACCATCCCACCGTTCTTCATGACCGATGCATCGGCCAGCAACTTTGTCACCAACCTCGGTGCCATTCTGTTGACGCTGGGTGTCTTGCCCATCTTTGCCGCCTCGATCAACCTGCTGATGACCGCCAGCGCCGGTCTCAGCGCCGTGGTCAAACAACCGGGGGCCATCGCTGCCAGCATGGCGTTCATCGCCCTTCCCTTCTTTGCCATCGGTGGCTACTTCACCGCCATGGACACGTTCGTTGGTACGGGTGAACTCGGCACCATGGGCGACATCGTCAACATGAGCATGCTGTTCACCGTGGGGGGCCTTCTGGTTCTCGCCGGTGCCTTCACGAACTACCCGAACGCCATTGGCAAATCCTTGGCTACGCCGTCCACAGCCACCTTGGCCACTTGGTTGGTCTTCGTCGGTGGCGTGGCTTCGACCCTCACCTACCTCACGGGTGAATTCACCTCCAATGCCGTCGCTGCTTCTGAGATTGAAGACGTCGTTGCCAACAACGGTGGCTTCTACCTGACCGGTGCAGCCTTGTTCTACTTGGCCGCCATCGGTGCCATCCTGTCCACGATGGTCGTCATCCGAACGGGCATAGCCTCCACGGGACGTTCCATTGAAGTCAACGATGTTTCTGACGTGGCCACTTACACGCTGACATCCGGCTCCTCCACCACCATTCGGGACCTCATCGGCCGAGGTGTGGGCGTTGACACGACCCTTGTGGTCAGTGAGACCGAAGCCAACGAAGGAGGTTCAACCGTCATCGCCGTGGATTCAGCGCTTCACAACGACGAGGTCAAGGAATTCCCCCCCACCGCTTCTACTGTGATGGTCGAATTTGTTCAGTACCTCACCAACACCAACCAGTCGGTGTTTGAGTTGTTCCGAAGCATGGACCTGGACGACTCCGGTAAAATCGACAGCCGAGAATTCCTGGCTGCCCTCGAAGCCTCAGATGTTGAAGCTCTCTCTTCATTGGAAGCCACCGAACTGGTTGAGAGCATGGATTTGGACGGCGACGGTGAACTCAACCTCCCCGAGCTTGACATCGCCATCGCTCAGATCAAGCGAGACCACGACATCGTGGCGGCTCAAGAAGAGGAGTGAACCCGCAGGGCGTGCTCACGGTGCGCATTGGCCTCGTTGGGAAACCGAACGTCGGAAAGTCGACCTTCTTCAGTGCCGCTACCCTGGCTCAAGTTGACATTGCCAACTACCCCTTCTGTACCATCGACCCCAACGTCGGTGTGGCGTTTGTCGAGGCCCGTTTGGCGTGCCCGTGCAAGGACCTACGAGAAAAGCTGGAAGGCGAAGGGCGACTCGAGCCTGCCGCCGAGGACGACCCGCGCCAAGGTAGCCTCTGCGAGCCGAGGACAGGTTCCTGCGTCGGTCACCGCCGAAGTGTTCCCGTGGCACTGGTCGACGTGGCGGGGCTTGTGCCGGGCGCAAGTGAAGGCCGCGGCCGTGGAAACGCCTTCTTGGCAGATTTGGCCAATTGTGACGTGCTCATCCAGGTCGTCGATGCCGCTGGCTCCACGGACATCGAGGGCCAGTTCAACGGGGCTTCAAACGATACCGCCGTGGCGGTCGAAGCCGTTCGTGCAGAAATTGAGTTCCTTGAACACGAATTGGATGCGTGGATTGGTGGCTTGCTGGAAGACGGTTGGAACCGAGGTGTGCGCCGGGTTCAGGCTGAAGGTGAGAAGGGCTTGACGTCTTTCGTTCATGAACGCCTCAGCGGTCTCGGAGCCACGCCTGTCAAGGTCGCACAAGCGATGTTTGAATTCAACCAGCGCCACACCTCCGATGCTCAACCCTGGGATTGGGATGCGGTCTCGCTCCATCTCTTGGGCGAGTGCATGCGCAAGCAGTTGTTTCCCATCGTCTACGCCGCCAACAAGATGGACATTGCACCACCTGACGTGCTCAAGGCCTTCTCCGACCGAACGATGGTGGCCTGCATGGCCGACATGGAACTGGCGCTTCGAAGGGCTGCTTCTTCAGGCCTCATCGACTACCAAAGCGGGCAATCCTCCTTCACGGTTCATCCTGGTGCTTCCCTGAACGAGGCGCAGCAAAAGGCGCTATCACACATGAACCAGCGGCTTGAACAGGCCGGTGGCACGGGGCTCGCCCGTCTCATGGACGAGGTCCTCTTCGACCAACTCAACCACATCGTGGTCTACCCTGTGCAAGACGAATCGCACTGGGTCGACGGCGACGGACGGGTGCTTCCTGATGCGTTCGTGGTCCCATCCGGGCTCCATGCGAAAGCGCTGGCTGGACGCGTTCACACCGATTTGGAAGCAGGGTTCATCCGCGGCGTTGACGGACGCACACGCCGCGTGGTTGGCGCCGACCATGAATTGGGCGATGGCGACGTGCTGAAGATTCACGCTAAGTCGTGAGTTCAGTGGCCCTTGGGGCGGTCGTAGGCCGGCGTTAAGCGAGCCATATCACCCGAATATTGGCCGCCTCGATAGATGAAGAGGACCGGTGCAGCGAGGGTCAGCAAGATCAGCAAAATGAGGAAAAACAAGCCCCACGGTTCAACGTCGGACAGGGTGGATCCCCACAACACCCAGAGGAAGGGGAGGTACAGGAAGACGCTGTAACGTCGAGCAACGGCAGAGAACCGCGCACTTGAGGTGTTCTTCTCAAAGAGAACGGGAACTTCGTCCTTCGTGACCAGTCCGTGGTCAACACCGCAGCGTACGCAGACTTGCGTATTTGGTCCATTGCCGTGAATAAAGAACTCACGAGGATAGGTGCTCCCGCAGTGGCGACAGGTTGGCATGGTGGTCCCCTGTTTGACCCAACGGCACGGGATTCTTCAACCATCCGCTTGACTGGAAAGAAATTGGTGGATGAGATGCTGACCATCGCGGGAACCAATGGATTCGGGATGGAACTGCACGCCGTGAACGGGGAGTGTCGGATGGCGGAGCCCCATGATGAGGCCGGAGGTGCTTTCGGTGGCGTTGACCAGCAAGGTATGTTCACCGTTTTCCACGGCGACCAATGAATTGTAGCGGGTCAATTTCAGCGAACCGGGCTGGTGCGGAAAGACCCCCGAACCGTCGTGTTCAATGTCCACGGGTACGCCGTGAACCGGACCGAACGGCGAGGGGTTGACCTGCCGTCCATCGGCCAGCGCCAACGCTTGATGGCCCAAACATACGCCAAGCACCGGCATCGACAACTGTCCTGCGAGGGCGTGGTGAGCCAGCGCCATCGTCAAGGCCGCATCATCGGGGCGACCGGGACCAGGACCGAGGATGAGGTGACTCGGCTCCAAGCGGTCGAGCAAATCGTGCAGTGCGACAGGGTCCAACCAACGTTCGTTCTGCGGCGCTCGCCCCTTCAAGACGACGACGTCTCGGCCGGTTTGGGCCACAGCGTCAGCGATGTTGAGGGAGAACGAATCGAGGTTATCGACGAACAGGACAGCGCCGGTTGGCGCCTCATCTCCAAGTTGTTCCAATTCCAAAATTCGGCCGCAGGCAGCACCACCTGGTGCTTGACCTGGGGGTTGAAGTGGATGAATTCCGAGGGTTCCGCTTGGCAATGCCGTGTGTTCCCTGCGCATCCAACCCGCTGCAATGCGGAGCGCCGCTCCCTTCCAAGCCGCCTCTTCAACCTCTTTTTTGGCCTCCGAGGCGATGGTGATGCCGCCGCCGGCACCGACCGTTGCTTGCCACCTGCCACCCACGAGATGGGCCTCAAGGGTTCGAATGAGGATGTTCCATGCGCTTTGGCCACCGTGCACATCAATGTAGCCGATGGACCCGGTCCAGAAGGAACGTGGCCATTGTTCCAGCTCATCGATGACGGCGCAAACCACGGTACGTGGGCATCCCGTGATGGAACCACCTGGGAAGACAGCGCCCAGTGCATCAGACCCTCCAAGGGTTGGTTTCAGGGCGGCTGTGATGTGGCTCACGAGATGCTGAACGTTAGCGTAGGATTCGACATCAAATCGCTCCACGTTGATGCTGCCGGGTTCGGCCACCTGTGTGAGGTCGTTGCGCATCAGGTCCACCAGCATCCGATGCTCGGCTCGCTCTTTCTGGTCGCTGATCATGGCTTCTCTGAATTTGGAAGCTTCCTCTCGTGTCCCTCCCTGCGGACAGGTGCCTTTGATCGGGGAGGTCTGCAGGATTCCGTCCCGTACCATGAGCAAGGATTCTGGAGACGAACTTGCCAGTGCCATGCCGAGGTCTTGAGCATGGACGTAGGCAGAGAACGGGGCAGGGTTGTCCTGCATCAGGCGTTGAAAAACGGCGTAGGGGTGGTCGATTTCGCCCTGCCAGTGTTTCCCGATGTTGACCTGGTAGACCTGCCCGTCAACAATGCCTTGACGAACGGCCTCCACGTTATCTGCGTGCGTCTCGTCGGTGTGCGTGACCGCTTCTCGGTGGGGCGTTGGCGCCGGAACACGAACACGAGCGTTCTCCTTCAACTCAAGGTTTGATGCAGCGGCGCACCAGGCGTCATCGTTGCCAAAGACAGTGGTGGCGTCGCTGGCATGGTCCACGACCACACCGCTCTCCACACACCAGAGAACAGCGAGGACAGCTCCCTCCTCGGGAGGGTGTTGAAGTCGCAATGGTTGCGTCCATTGAACGAGATCGTAGGCCAACGCTCCCGACCAGAACGGTCGGTGAGGAAACTCGGCCTCATGGGCTCGTTCAAACGGGTTTTGGGCGGTGGTATCGCCAAGTTTGTTGAACAGGTCGTCCAAGCCGCTGGCACGCAAGGTCACGCTGTGGTACCAAGAACCGTGCTTCCATTCCTCAACGTCAGCCCGAAGCAACGCTCGGTCATCGACCAAGCGAACATCGCCCTGCAACGGGTGATGGGGTTCAGCGGCTGGGAGCTCGCAGCGGGCGGGTTGACGCACCACGACTCGCTTTGTTGCGGGCGCAGCGATGAGCGACCATTGAGCAAGATGAGACACGGGGCCACCGGAAACCAAGAGGACGCGGTCAGGGGAGCCGAAGCGAAACGCTGCCTCGCCAAGAAGTCCGTTGACCTTCAAGGATTCAACGATGGCCATCACGCGTTGCGACATGGTGCGGCCCCACAGTGGACCACGTGCCTTCGTCGGTAAAATGTTGGGACAGCAAGGTATGGCACGCCGTTGAGAGGGCCCGGGCGTTACCGAGCTGGACGCCGTCAAGGCTGCTGATGTGACACACGCCCATGCCCGTGCCAACCAGCACCAATTCAGCGCAACGCGCCACCGTTCGTTCGTTCAAGTTCCCCCTCACGACAGGGAGCCCAAGATTCGGCAGCCATTGTTCAAGTTGCTTAGCGACCACGCCATCCACCCCGCCTGCCTCGCCGGGCGCCATCCATACCGTGCCGTCTTCATCCAGGACCAACGGCGTGGCCCGATCACCGTCCACAATGGCGTAGTCGTGAACGAGCAACGCAGCGTCGCAACCGGCGTCTTCAGCGGCCTGTTTGGCCGACGTGTAGGCCCCCCAGTCCCCGTGTTTTGTCCCGTTGGTCCGGTCGTTCCATCGAGGGGCGGGGAAAGAGATGGCATCGATGTCTTCGTTTCGCACACCGAGGTGGCGGATGGTAACGTGCCAGGCTTCCCCACTGAAACCGATGCGAGCAAGACCCAGGGCTGCGGTTGATGGTGGGTCGATTTCGGGGTCCTCATCCGGAAGGGTGAGTCGAAGCCGCTGAGCGTGCATGCTCAGACGTTGACGGTGGGCCGGCCAATCCGCTACCTCGCCGTGTTCGTTCACCAGCACTGTGGTAAACACCTCGGAGCGGGGACCGGTTGACGCCATGGCAAGGCCTCACAACAAATCGTCGAGGAAGGAGGTGTCAATCTCGGGCATGCGAGGCGCAGCGGCAGGCTCGTCGAGCAGGCCGTCCAGCAACGAGGGGTCAACTTGAGGCTGAAGCACCGGCTGAGACGGTTGGTAGGGCGTTCGTCCGTAATCTTGGCTCTGGATGCGGTTGGCTGCAGCATAGATGTCGTTGGCTTGCTGCGTTGAGACGCCGGGCGGCGGTGCTGGAGCAGCGGTTGGCGGCGCAGGTGGTGCAGCCGGTGCCGGTGAGTCCCAGCTCGAGTCCTGAATGCCCCAAGTGGCTTCTTGCAATTCCCAGTTCTTGGAACGACGGCTTGCGTTTCCACGGGCGCGGACGATGAGCACCAAGAGCATGACCACGATGAGGACCATGCCTGCTGCAATGAGGTTCGGCGTCGTGAGCAACGATTCGAGCGTGAACGGCCCGTCATCGCTCACACCATCCGTGGTTGCACCGCTGCCGTCAAGAGGGTTCAACTTGACCGACTCGACCGTGGATTTTGCCACCGTGTCGTCGTAGGGCACCACGCCAATGTAGTACGCTGTGGCGTTGTTGAGGTCTTCGAATTCGTCGTTCGTGATCAGCAAGGAGTTGGCTGATACCGTTTGGCCAACCTTGGTGGCGTCGTCGGTGGACGTGAACATTTCATCGCTGATGTAGATGTGATAACCCCTCACGTTGGCGTCGACCGAATGTTCCCATTCAACGAAGATGCTGGTTTGTTCAAACCACGCTGCGTTCACCTTGCCGATGTCGGGCAGGTACACACCCGGATCCGTGATGCCTTCATCGGTCGCACTGGCCGAAACCATCGTGAGCATGTCGATGTGAGCGTTGCCTGAAGAGTCCACCACGACCACCGCCACCCAGATGGCCTGGCCCGGAATCACCGGTGCATCGTCGGCGACGACGTCGATCACCAGGGGCAGGTTTGGTGAACGTTCCAAACTTGCAATCTTGAGCGGGTCGTTGGAGAGGTCGCCCTGTTGCCCAACTTCGCCGGAGAAATTGTAGGTCGCAGCGAAGACATGGTAAGTAGCCACATCGTCGGCCTCGGAGAGTTCAAAGTCAAGCAGCAAAGCACGACCGTTGTCGTTGGGTCGGTCGGTCAAGGACAAGTCGGTTAACCGGTCTGGAGCCGTGTTGTCGTTGATGTTGTCGATGGGCGTGACGCTCACTTGGGTCAGGTCGGTCAGGTGGACGTTCCCGCGCAGGTCGTGAACCGTGACCACGACGAAATATTCCACATCGGCTTGAATCAGACCCGGGACGCCATCGGCGAGCGAGCCACCCTCGGGAACGACCAAGGCCGTTGAGAGGGTGAGCTGAATGGGGTTGGTTCGCTCGTCAATCCACTGTTTGTTGAACGAGAAACATCCGCAGGCTTGGGGGTTGCTTCCGAAAGCCGCATAGGCGGTGGAGAGGTCCTCAACCGGGGCGTTGGAAATCCAGACCGTGTACGAAGCGAAATCTTCGACGGTGGACGGCTCCCACACCACATCGATGGCACTGCCGTCGTCGTCGGGATGGTCAAAGGCCATCAGCGAGGTGATGCGAGGCGGCGTACCGCCTTGACCGATGATGTTCTGCAGTGGAGCAGCAGCGACCAAGAGCACGTCGTCGATGTTGCCGTTCAGCCAGACATCGTAGGCAACGATGCCGACCGTGTAGATCTGTCCGTCGATGAGTGGTACACCGTCCAAGGACGAAACGATGGTGCTGTTTTCATCGCACGGGTTGATGACGGCTGCTTGAGCAAAGCCATCCACGCTTGCGCCCGCACCGTCGGTTGCCGTGTGGTCGCCCTGTTTCATGAACACGATGTAAAAG
>DAET01000065.1 GCA_002497765.1 Euryarchaeota archaeon UBA486 | reverse complement strand
ATGAACGGGTACCACTCGTTGAAATTCTCGCTCTTCGAGGGAATGCCTCGCTTTGCTTTGCGGTTGCCCATGATGTTGGGGCGGACTTCCGTTTCATCAAGATGACGCTTCTTCATCGGCCGAAGCAATGGACTTCCCCAGCGACATCAAGGCGAGCACGGCAGCACCGCACCACACGACTTCGAGCACCAAAAACGCCCATTCGTCGATGAGAAAGGCACGAACACCGAGCAGGCCGGAACCAACCGCCATCAGAATGAGGTAGATTGGTTGCTTGCTGTGCAGGATGTTTCGGGTCTCAAGGAGAAAGGCCAACAAAATGCACAACATGCCAACATAAGCAATGGACTCCGACAACCAACCGTCGGGAGACACGAGGATTCACTTCCTGCGCATCCAGAGGAAACCACCGATGAGGACGACCAGTGCTACGATGTCGGGAATACCGATACCACCGGCGACGCCGCCCACGCCGTTCATGCTCTCGGAAAGCAGCGAGTAGGACCACCCGTCAGACTCCCCAATGAGGTGCGGGCTCATAAGGTTCAATCGGGTCTGTTCAGGGCCACGGCAAACGTTCGGCTCGCACGTGCTGTTGAACAGCGACGAGAACACGCCGAACAGGTTGAGAACGACGACCAACAAGCCCCCGAGGAAGACGAAACGGACGGGGTTCTTTTTCGCTGCTGGGACAGGAGGAAGGTCGAGTTGCACCTCTGGCAGGGGCACGGGAACCGGTGCTGCCACGGCGGGTGCACCCACCGTGCCAATGACCTCAACCAGCATGTCAGTCGGAGGCGCGACTTCCGTCACCGGAGCAGCACCACCGAGCAAATCCTGTGCGTCTCGGGCTTTCACCGGTTGAACAGCGGCGATTTTGATGCCGTAAAGGCGGTCAGCGAGGCTCACCAGCGTTGGATCGTCGGCGATTTCCGAGGGGTCAAGTTCGCCGTCCAACAGTTGTTGGAGTCGCTCTTGAACCGATGACATGGGTGTGCCTCCTCAAGGGGTGCGTGAGCGCTTCCCTTCAAGAAGCCTCCTTCGCACGGGAGCGACTCTTTTGACTCAGGCCTCTTCGTCGTTGTACTTGTTGATGAGGGACTGACTGACCAACGCACCACCACAGTGTGGGCACCGGTCGGCGTCTCCGAGCATCGTTGGTCGAATCGCAAGAACGGCCAGACACGATGGACAGGCCGCCAGCATTTCGCCATCTTCGAGATTGAAGTCCGAGAGGGGGCCTTTGCGCAGGTAGCCGGCACGGTAGCCAGGATGCCAGTGGAAGAGCGCACGGCGGCCAGAACCGAGGGCAGCCCAGGCGAAGAGTGCCACAAACAGCAGATTGGACACAAAGCCGCCAGCGAGCAGGAGGACGAGGGAATAGAGGGCGTTGGCGATGAACACCAAACAAGCCAGCACCAAGATGCCGACGCTGGGCCAGTACGCCCAGGGTTTGCGATTCCTATACCCTGCATAGATGAGCAAGGTTGAGAGCATCAAACCCCCGAGCAGCAGATCCACCACGATACCGGAGAAGAGCGCCCCGATGAGCAGGTAGGCAGAAAACACCACGATGGCCCCGTCGACGAGGACAATGAAACTGGTCCCACGGTGGACATGGGCCACCGGGTCACTACCAGGAGCGGGTGTGGGGGCAGCCCCCGCCAGCACCATCTCATCTGCACGGTTGCTGGCCACGATTTTGCCTCGGGCCAAGTGCATTTGAATGATTTGTTTTGCTGCACGGCCTCAAGCGAAGGTGTCTTGACGGTCAGCAGGTTCCCCGCACCATGGCCCTCCGGGACACCGACGTCGAACCGACCGGCACCTCGCTGGCCGGATGCAAGGTGGTGCTCGGTGTAACGGGCGGCATCGCCGCCGTGGAAACGGTCCGTCTTTCTCGAGCACTTCGGCGGGAGGGGGCTCACTTGACCGTCATTATGACGCCATCCGCACAACGCATCATCACGCCCTTGGCGGTCCGCTGGGCCTCGCAAGCCGAGGTCATCACCGACTGGGACGGGGACTTGACGGCGCTCAACGAAGCGGATGCCGTCTTGGTTGCACCCGCGACACGGGACGTCATGGCCAGCCACCTCCACGGCTTGCAACACGGGCCGTTGATGATGGCACTCTCTGTTGCACGAACACGTCAAACGCCGACAATGATGGTGCCCAGCATGCACGTCGATTTGGCCAACGACCCGGTCACGGACGACATCGTAGCCCAGATTCGAGACCAAGGTGTTGAGGTCCTTTGGGGCCCGAACGAGGAGGGTAAGCGAAAAACACCTGCTGTGGACCACATCGTCGCTGCACTGGCCCACCTTGTCAACAAAGGACGACCCAAGCGAAGGAACGTCGTCATCACCCTCGGTGCCACCCAATCGCCGGTCGACGATGTCCGTTTCATCCAAAACACCAGTTCTGGAAACACGGGCTGGGCCCTGGCCGACCACCTCCACAAGCACGGGCACGACGTGACCTGCGTGGCCGGGCTCACCACAGCCCCGGCACCATCATGGCTTCCTCTCGTCCTTTCCTGCCCGACACCCGAACGCATGCTCAAGGAATGCTTGGCCCTGACCAACGATCCCATCGATGCATGGGTTCACGCCGCTGCCGTGCTCGACTACGTGGTCGAAAACCCCGCCGAAGGAAAGCTGGCCAGCCAACAAGGCACGCTTAATCTTCCACTGGCCGAGAGCCCAAAACACATCATGGAACTCAAAGAAGCATGCAGCGGTGCGGTTCGCATCGGTTTCAAACTCGAGTCAGGCATCAAGCAGACCGACCTGATTCACCGAGCGTTCGCGCAGATTCAGAAAGCAGGCATGACGGCTGTGGTGGCCAACCGACTTGAAGACCTCGGCGTTGATGGGAAGCCTCGAGGCTACCTCGTTGACCAGCAAGGCGCACACTTTGTGCTTCAAACGTCCAACGATCTCAACGATGCCGTCCAAACCCTGGTTGAACGGGGAACGGGGGCGTGAGCGTGCGCCGCTTCGCGGTGGTGGGCCACCGAGCGATGTCGAAGGGAAAACTTCCGCTGAACGATTTAGCAGGTGCAGGCGGGCGCATGGACGTCGTCGTTCGGGCGCTCATGGCCGGATTGCTCACGAGCCACGGGCTTCGAACGAACACCGAGGTGGTCCTCCACTTGCTGGGCGGCCCAGGCCCACCTCGACGCATTAAATTCAACGGTGCAGAACTCAAGGGACTCCACGCAGATGAACGTTCTATAGCAGGAACCGTCGGCAAGGTCATCGCCACGCCACTCCCGCCCATCGGTCACTGGCAGCCCATCACGGTCGGCATCACCCACAGCGGTGGCGACCTCTCGACGACCATGCGGGAATGGCAGGACGGCCCGATCGTAGTCCTCGATGCGGACGCACCCCGCCTCTGGTCCGAGGGCGCCATGCTGCCCACGGAAGGCCAGCCGAACGAGGCCCCGATCAATTTCATCCTCAGCGACGACCAGCCCTTGGGCGACATCATCGGCGACCGTGTCATTCATCGCTCGCTCGGGAGTCAGTGGCTCCAAGGACACATGGCGATCGCCATCGTCCATTTTCTCCTCGATGAGGGCGTCGATATCAATCGTTGATGAGCCACCTTGGCCAACCATCAACGGTGTTCTCCAACCCGTGCGCTAAGAGGTCTTCATCCAGTGCAAACGGATGACTCTGGGGCCAAACGGCCAAGGACGAAAGGCTGGCTTTGCCTTCCTCAACCGCATCGCAATCACCGGCGGGGACGGGCGCATGGTCAACTGAGGCTGCACCGATGGTGAACGTGGCCGTGGAATCCTCGTTGGTGTCGGCAAAGTGAACTGCGTTGCGGTACCATCGAACACCGAGACGGGTGCTGGCCCACAATCCGTTCCATGTTCCGGGAGCGTTCACGTTGAGCATGAGGTCGCCGTTCGTAAAGGCGTCCAACAGAGCCCCCTCGGGGTCGGCCAGCCATCGGTCATCGGTGGTCGGTTTGGGCCACGCAGTAAAGTAGCCGGTGTCCAGAGCGCCGTTCGGCCTGCCGAGGTTGGGGGCCCTAATGGGCAGGACGGCGGTGGCGTTCGCCACGGCCTCGAGCGTTGCATCAACCGCACGGTCCATGCCTTCCGGGTCAAAGGACGTGAACGATGCAGCGATGGCCGGTACACCGTAGAGACCCGCTTCACGTGCAGCCCCCATCGTCCCGCTGTGATACGAATCCTGCGAGAGGTTCGGTCCAAGGTTGACACCCGACACCACCAACTGAGGGTGGACCCCGGGGACGAGGTGATTCAATCCACCGTCAAGGGCGACGATCATCGTATCGCACGGCGTTCCGTCCAATTCAAACAAATGCACGGGGGCGGCGTGAGGGTCAAGCCCCCACTTGGCCACCAAATCTTCACGGCCTCGAAAGGCCATCGGCTTCATGAGGTTGATTCGCATTCCCGTGGCCGAATGATTGCCCGACGGCGCCAACACGGCCAGCGGGTAGCCCGCTTGGTGAAGCGCTTTGACCAGCAGTTCAAACCCAATGGCCTCAATGCCGTCGTCGTTGGTGAGCAACAGCCATCCACGCTCGGGCGCCATACGGTTTCCTCAGGCCGGTTCGTTTTGATTGTTCGCTTCCTGCGAGGCTTGCTCACCAGCGACCACCACCGTCAGCAGGCCTGCCATGAGCACCATGCCACCCAACCAGGTCCACCTCCCAGGAACACCTGAATCAAAGAACAACCAGCCAATGATGGAGCCCAACACCGGTTCGAGGGTGACCGAGACCGAAACAACGAGGGGCGAAATGTAGCGCAGGCAGGTGTTCAACCCGGTGTGCCCCAGCAAGCCTGCCACCAAGGCCAGCAGCAAAAACCAAACAAAGAACTCAGCGTCTGTCCAGCCAAGAACACCGAATTCAGCAAAGGTTGGTTCCAACGCATACGAAAGCGGAAGGAGAAGCAGCGCAGCAATGAGGGTGACCGGATACGCATAGAGGAAAATCGGGAGCCAGGTCCGTAAGATACGCCCAACCACAATGTACCCCACAACGAACACGGCACCGCCAAAAGCCAGCAGGTCTCCCAGCACCGTCACTGTTTGGTCACCTTGCTGGGAACCGGTATCGAGCAGGGTGATGGCCGCACCGATGAAACAGATGAGAGCACCAATGGCTTCGTTGCGACGCGGTGAGCGAACAGCACCTACCGATGATGCCAGCATGGCCATGCCGATGACGATCACCAACGGGTGTGCTGTCACGAACAAAAGCGAGTGCGTCAGCGTGGTCTGGTCCAAACTTGCCACCCAAGCGCCAAAGTGGGCTGCGAGTGCGATCCCGCTTGCTGACAACAGCACCCACGTTTGTCTGGTCCGAAATCGGGTGGCAACCTCGGGGGTGATGGTGCTCAGTTGGTAGAGAAAGAACGGCAGGAGCACGATGGCTGTCAGTTGGAGCCGCCAAGACGCGCGCAGGAGCGGTGGAACAGCGTCAACGTGCTGAAACAGTGCACCAGCACTTGAGACGCCTACAACAGCTGCTACGAGAAGCCCCCAAACCCAGCCAGGTGTGCTGGAGGTTGACATGCCCTCACGCTCAGGCTTCAGCGGCCTTGCTGTCGCCACCGATGACACCGGCCCGCTTGAAGAGCAGGTAAATAGCGGCGCCGACGGCGACGTTGATGAGAATCAAGCTGGCCATACGAATGGCGTACCAAGCCCCTGAATCGGCAAAGTCCTCGATGCCCATCACGGTTCGTGCACCGTTGTCATCGTACCACAACGAATCGACGAAGGAGAGGATGCTGGATTCGGTGCCGAAGAACGCTTCTCCAGTCAGCAAGCCGGCAGCCACCATGAAGGTGCTCAGCAAGATCAGTGCCCGTTGTTTCTCGGCCACCGTGGTGCCTTCCTTTTCCTTGAGTGCGTCGATGCGGGGCTGGAGTTTCTTGTCCTCCCATCGGTCTCGAGCCACACCGCCAATCAGCATCGGCAGCGTGTGCGGCACGTCGAGGTACATGCCAAGGCCAAAGGAGGTGCCCATGCCGGTGGCCCATTCAACGAACATCCCGAGCAGGAAGCCAAGAGCCAGCAGGACGAGGTCGCCCTGACCTTCAGCGAAAATCACCGAGAAGGTGGCGAAAGCGTTGGCCTGGGGGGCGATGAGTTGAATGCGTCCTTCGGCCAGTTGGATGGACAGGAAAATCGCCACACCGGCACCGATAATGGCGCCAGGGACAACGCCCATGATGTTTCCTTTCGAGATGTGATAGGGCCGGTTACCGATGTAGAGGCTGTTCTTGTAATCGCCAATCACGGTCCCTGACATGGAAATGGCCGAGCCAAACACGGTGGTCCCGACCAAGCCGAGGAGGACGGCGTCTTGCGTGTTGAGTTCGAGCAAGTCTTGGGCGTTGAGGAACACGCCGAGCAGCATCAACAGCACGATGAACGACGTTCCCGAAACGGGTTCAATGCCGGTTTCACCCATGACACGAACGGCGATGGCGCCCAGCATGAAGGTCGTGAGAATCAGCACGGAGGCGAAAACCAACGCCGAGAGCGGCGAGAAACCGCCGATGGAGAAGATAATGATCATGGCGAAGAAGGTCACGGCCATGAAGATGGGGATGTGCTTGAGTGGCCATTCGTACCAACCCTTGCCTTCCATGTATTCCTGGCTGCCGTCGCCCTTGAACGCTGCACCGATGTCCGTGAAGATGTTTGCGAAGGTGCGCCACATCTTGGCGAGGCCGAACATACCACCGCCGACGATGGCACCGATGGCGATGGTTCGAACGGTCTTTGCGAAGGCGATCATCTGGAGCGCTGCGGAGCCACCGCTGGCGTAGTCTTGGATGGGAATGTTAGCTTGTTGTGTGGCGTCGTAAATCGGGACGTTCATGAACACGGCGAGCGGCACGAGGAAGAACCAGCCCACGATGGTCCCCAGGTTCACGAGGAAAGCGACACGGGCTTTCATGAACCAGCCGATAGCGAACATCGACGGGGTCAACGCCACGCCGATGTAGGTGTAAGCGAAGGGATTCCAAGCGGATTCCTCAGACCAGTGCGTTTGCTTGAGCGAGATGCCGTCCACGGTGCCGGAAGGCTGGTGGATTTTGCCGTGGGAGTAAAAACTGGCCAAGCCAATGTCGCCGTAGTGCACCGATTCAGCGATGAAATCCAGCAGAGCAACCTTGCGGTCGTTCAGCCAAATCAGCGGGTACTCGACGAGGAAAAGGCCGACCATTGTCACGACGGTCCACACCCCGATGGTTTTGAGGGAATCACGGGCGTGTTCCACCGCCCCGGTGCTGACGTCCGAAGAGATGTCCAGCATCTTGAGGGTGGCTTCGAAGCCGGGGAGTGGGAGCGGGTCTTCAACCAGCCAGACACGCCTGAAGATGATGAAGTACATCACACCAAGGAATCCGGCAAACATGGAGGCCACGATACCGATGAAGGCGAGCGTGAACGCCTCTCCATCTTCCAGCGTTACCAGCGGCCCGTCGGCCAACGCATAGGCCGGTTGACTGGCCAAGAGGAAAATGGCCGGGAAGGTAAAGATGAACCCGGTCGAAGCGTGGGTTGCACCGGTGGTCGCCGACGTCGCAATGTTGACTTCAGACGGTGACCACTTCAGAGCCATACCAAGCAAGTAGGCGATGTACCATGCGGCGGAAATGGCCAACCCGAGTTTGAGCCCGATGTAGGCCGTAACACCCGAAAACACCGCACCAATACCGATACCGATGAGGACTTTGGGTGTGTTCCAGTGTGAGACTTCAAAGGATTCCTCGAGGTTCTTTTCCTCAAGGTATTGCTCGAGCACACCGGTGTTGAGGTTGTTGTACATCTCATCGTCGAGCCAGGTGAGCGTGCCCGCTTCGATGGCCTTCAGGCCCTCGGGCGTGACCGGCTGACGGTAGGCCGATTTTTGGACGGTTTTTTCACCCGGAACATCTGTGTTGGACATCACAACCACCCGCGGCGCATCAGCGCCGTGGTCTCGGGTTGGTGAGGCACTTCATGACCGTTGCGATGCTCAAGCCGTGGCGCTGTCCATTTGCCGGTTGCGTTCGTCTTCTGCACGTGCGACGGCAATTCCGTCCTCGACGTCGACCTTGCGTAGCATGATGGCACCGGCCACGATGAGCAGCGAGATGGCGAAAATCCCAACCCGGGAGTCAAACCAGACGGTCATGACCGAGTAGATCAGCGGACCGAGCAGAGCAGCGACCTTACCAAAGAACCCAAAGAAGCCGAAGAACTCAGCCGAGCGGGTTTCAGGAACCATCTGGCCGAACATGGAGCGAGCCAGCCCTTGGGAGCCACCGAGGAGCGCTCCGCCAAAGACACCCAGCAACAAGAACTGGAAGAAGACGGACATGCCCAACGGCGCCCACACCAATGCACGAGCGGTCTTTGGAATGAAATCCAACAGGCCGTCGCCGAGGCTGGTGGGATGGTTCACGCCCAGACCGGTGGTGTCGGCGAATTCGCCGCCTTCAATGCTGTAAGAGAACCGAGATTCGTCCATGGTGGCCTCAAGCGCCGCCAACGCCTCCGCCGTCAGGGTGACGCTCACGTTCACAGGCCCGTCTTTGTCAGCGGCCCATTCAACGGCATAACCGCTTTTGTAGTCCTCGTTCTGTTGGACAGGCAGAATGGCTTCGTGTTCAAGCGCCCACTGTTGTTCATCGTCATCAGGAAGGGCTGCGATGGGGTTCACGCCGTCTCGGGCGATGGCGTCGTACATCCCCGTCTCTTCGTTGAAGGTGTACTGCATGTCGTACTCGTCGTGGTTTTCGAGCTCCAACGGGGCAAAGGAGAGCGCACCGACGATGACGAAGCACCAGCAGACCAGGGAGAACTGGAGGGCCCCTTTTGTGCCCCACTTCTCGGCTAGCTTGGTGAAGCCGATGGCCGCAGGTGCCGCCACGAACTGAATGATGAGGATGGTCAAGATGAGGCCGGTGGTGGTCAAGCCGAGCACCACAATACCGAACACACCCGCAAGGGCGGTCACCGAGTTGATGCCGTCGATGAAACAGAAGTAGGCGAGCATGTAGAAAAACAAGGTTCGGAAACTCTTGATGTCCGATAGGGTAGCCTTGACTTCGCCAAGCGCCATCTTGGTCGAAGCGACCATGCCCATGGGCTCCATCTCGTTCTCAATGTGAGGCTCAGGCACCATGCTGAAGGTCATCTGAGCGAAGCCCAGCCACCAAAGACCCGAGGTGGCCATGGCGAAGGGAATCACCCAACCGCCGTCGAGCGTCATGACCATGGCGAGGTGAACCACGAGCAAAAGGCCACCACCGAGGTAGCCAGCAGCGAACGCTTTGTTGGAGATGGCATCCATTTCAGAGTCATCGCCCATGTGTGGGAGGAGCGCGTTGTAGAACACGCCAGCACCGTTGAGACCAACGTTGGCCATCATGAACATAATCAGCGCCCATATCCACCCCGCCGATACACCGAGGTAGGGCGAGAGGGCGAGAAGGACACAAGAGACCGAGCCCAAGATGGTGAGAATTTTGAGCCACCACATCTTGATCATGCGACGGTCAGCGATGACACCCAGCGACGGGGCACAAATGGCCACGAGAAGCGCACCGATCATCACGGCGGCCGAGTACATGGCGTCGGCCGTCCATTCGCTGCCGAGAAGTTTGGTGGAAATGCCGTTGGCTTCGGCAAAAAGGTAAGCGAACCAAGCCGGGAAAATGGCGGTTGTCACCGAAGTCTCAAACGCACTTTTTCCCCAATCGTAGGCACAATACCCTCGGACTCGTTGGTCGTTCTCAATCGTCGCTGTTGCCCCTTCCATGAGTGAGCATGGCTCAATCACCTTATGAATTCATACCCGCCACAAGCGAGAACAAAGCCGGATTGCCTCCGGCCGTGGAAGCGCCATCAATGGTCTCGGATGATGATGTAGCGACCAAGGGCTTCCTGCCACATGATCTTCTGACCGGCGTCGATGTTCATGCCCGACTCTGCCGAAGGCATGGGGAGAATCATCATGGAGTAATCTCGGTCGTTCATAGCGTGAACTTCCTCACCTTCGATGTGGGTGACGGTGGCCGTGCCCTTTTCGATCATGGGGACGTTGATGGAATCGGTGACGGTGCCAACGTGGGAGATTTTCTTCCCGGTAAAGATGCTCTCAAGCGAGAGGCGAGCCTTGGCGGAACCGTGCTTCCCGGGCTTGGACTTCGAGATGCTCAGAATCTTGTAGGCTTCATCGTCAACGACGCAAAATCGTCCAACTTTCAACGTTCGAATCTCAACACGGTCGGTGCCTGGCATGGTATCCCTCAAGGCCGCTGTCAAGGTGTTGGCTTATCACCCTTCGCCCAAACAGGCTTGAATTCCTACAAATCCCTAACGTCAAAACGCTGACCTGATTGCCCTTCCGTGTGCGCCGTAATGAGACCATACAGCGCCTTGGCGACGGTGTCTGCATCGGACAGGTCACCGTTCACGTGGTAGCCGACAAAGTTGTCGAGCAGCGGGAAATCTTCAGGTGGAGCCGAGCGAATGGCGGTTTGCATTCCCGTATCGACAATGCCGGGTGCGACCGAGACCGCCGTGATGTTGTGTTGTGCACCTTCCTCGGCCAAGCAACGCGTCCACATGTCAAGGCCTGCCTTGGCGGTGCAGTACGCCGACCAGGACGCCAACGGGCGAAGTGCTGCGCCGCTTGAAATGGTGGTGACCCGAGTACGATGTTCGCCCTGGAGCGCCGACCCAAGTGCCTGCGTGAGATGCTGCACACCGACGAGGTTGACCATCATGGAACGCGTCCAGTCGGCGGTGTCCGCACCGAACAGCGGCTTGATCGGATGAATGTCGCCAGCGTTGTGCACCAAACCGTGGAGTTCACTGACCTCGGCGAGAATGTGGTGGACAGCCGCATCGATGGAGGAAGCCTCGCCGAGGTCGCACGTCACGGCAAAGGACGTTGGAGCGGAGGACTGGACGGTGGCAAGGGTTTGGTCGAGCTCCCCGCTTGCCCTCGACAGAAGAATCACTTGAGCACCGTGGTTGGCCAGTTCAAGGGAAATGGAGCGACCGATGCCTTTCGAGGCACCGGTGACGAGGTAGGTTTGACCGTTGAGTTCGCCCACAAGCCCACCTCAGTAGGTGTAGAAGCCTTGGCCGGACTTTCGGCCGAGTTTGCCTTCGTCAACCATCTGAACCAACAGCGGGGCTGGTGCGTATTTCTCCGTTCCAAAACCCTCGTAGAGGACGTTCATGATGTGAAGCACGGTATCGTTGCCGATCAAATCCGACAGCGCCAGCGGGCCGATGGGGTGATTCATGCCGAGTTTCATGATGCCGTCGATGGCTTCGGGCTCGGCCACACCTTCCTGAAGCGTGAGGATGGCTTCGTTGATCATCGGGCACAGAATGCGGTTCGACACAAAGCCGGGGGCGTCGTTGCAGGAGAGAGCGGTCTTGCCCATCGTTTCGGCTGCTTCCACCACGGCGGCGTTCGTCGATTCGCTGGTGTCTGCGCCGTTGATGATTTCAACGAGTTTCATGATGGGAACCGGGTTCATGAAATGCATCCCGATGACCTTTTCGGGTCGCTGCGTGGAAGCGGCGATGGTGGTGATGGAGATGGACGAGGTGTTGGACGCCAGAATGGTTTCCGGCTTGCACAGGCTGTCAAGTTCGGTGAAGATCTCCTGCTTCAGCGAGAGGATCTCGGGCACGGCTTCCACCACGAGGTCGCAATCTGCGCACAGGCTTCGGTCCGTACCCGTGGTGATTCGAGCAAGAGCGGCGTCGGCATCGTCTTGCGTCATGCGTTCCTTGCTCACAAGTTTCCCAAGCGAGAACTGAATGGTTCCGAGACCCTTGTCAACGTACTCGTCTTTGATGTCAATCATCACGACATCGTAGCCCGCACATGCGGCCACCTGTGCGATGCCGTTGCCCATTTGTCCTGCGCCGATTACGCCAATGCTCTGAATCATCGTCTCACCTGTGCTTAATTGCACAGGCATGCCGTTCATGAAGATGCGTATTCGTTTGGACGGCGTCGGCGAAAGGAATAATCGTTGAGATGGTATGCTTGCCGTATGGTCGAGATCCTCTGCCCCCACTGCGAGCAAGAGATTGAACTCGACGACGACGCTTCCGGAGAATTCGCTTGCCCCCACTGTGGAGGTGAGTTCGAGTGGAACATACAACCAGAGGTCGAACAATTTGACGAGCCAGACAGCCTTCTGCTCACCCTTGTGAGTGGATTCTTTTCTGGTAGCCTGCTTCTCACCGGCCTTGCCCTCTTGGTGGCCAGTGTGGTCGGGTTTGGTTTCAGTTCTGTCCTATGGGGTGCGGCTGGCGAGGGGTCAACTGACAATCTGGGTGGCATCGGGGTTGTGGTTATGATGGGCATTGCTGGTGCAGGTTTTTTGCTCTCCCTCGCGGTTGGATTTTGGGGATTGAGTATTCTTCTGCTTGGTATAGCGCGTGTTCTGCGAACATAGTCAAGGGTTTTGCTCGGCGACGGGAAAAGGAATATACCGTGTGATGCCATTGTGGTTTCATGGTCGAGATTCTCTGCCCGCACTGCGAGGAAGAAATCGAACTCGACGACGACGCTTCTGGAGAATTTGCATGCCCTTATTGCGAGGGAGAATTCGAATGGAACACGAGTGAAGATGAATCTACAGAGGAATATTATCGGCCTCAATTTGATTTGTCGGCCATCAATCCTGTCGCTGTTGCACAGGTCGTGTTGGTTGGTATTTCGATCATTGCTCTGTGGATGTGCTTCGGTGCAGACCCGCTTTACACCGTGACCTTGACCGACGAGGAAATTTCCCAAGGGGTTGAGTTCACATACAGCGCAGACACGATGACCATGTACAACATCTACGGATTGAATGGAGATTTCAAGTACACCTACATGATTGATTATTTGACAAATCTTAACCAAGAATGCTTGCAGTTTACCGGTGAAAAATGCGAGGGCATCGATGGAATGATTGATGGAATGGAAGCATGGGATTCCGCTGGAAACACCTACCAGGTGATGATGTTGATTGCGCTCATATCCATGATTCTCATGATCGTGCTTCGCACAACCTCAATTCTATATGACCAAGCCGTATTTGACATGCCAGTTGGAGCCGCATACCTCGTGGAATTGATTGGGAAAGGCATGTACTATTTTGCGTGCATCACATGGTTTTTCGCCATCGTCATGCACATGATTCTCTCCCCAGTGGCCTCGTCTCCGCTTGGTCTTGGAAACGGGGACTTGGAAAGCAGCGGCTATGTAGGCGCTGTGTTGTTTGGGCTGGTCTACAGTCTGCTTGGTGCAGCCATTCATGCCGGTCTCTCTTTTGCGCCACTTGGAGAATGAAGGTAGCCCGACTCGGATTCGAACCGAGGTCGGCGGGACCAAAACCCACCATGATGGACCCCTACACTATCGGGCTGTGTAAGTCGGTCGGAGCGGTTCCGCTTTTTGTTCTTGTCGGCTTTGCCCTCAGCGGAGCAGGTCGTGGTCGCCGAGCGTTTTTCGAGCGCTCTCAATGAACTGATTGAGGTCAAGGTCGGTCCGTTCCATGTAGACCTTGGCTTGAAGGGCCATGTCCAACTTGTCGAGGGAACGCACGAAGACGGCTTCCGGCGTTGATTGCTGTTCGTATTCGTCAAACAAGGCAACCCACTCCGGTGCAAGTTCCTGCATGGCGGTTCGTTCATCGGCCGCTTTGGTCGATCGGTCGTCGGCGGGCGTCAGATCGCCGACGATGACCTCAGGAAGGTCGTGAACCAAACAGAGTTTCAGCACGTGCTCGAGGCTCAGGTCCTCCGGGCAGAGTTTCAGGGCGAGAACGGCCATACCCCACGAGTGGGCGGCGACGGACTCGGGCGCCTCCACGCCGGCGTTGACCCAGCCTTGACGCAGCACGTCTTTGAGACCGAGGTAGGCCATCAGGGTGTCTCGCATGGTGCAGGCTTGAAGCGCGTGTTGAAAACCTCACCCCCAAAGCAATCAGCATGAGCGGACGAATTCCAGACTGGTGGCAGGACGCCCACGAGTTTCTTGCCAAGGACGCGTTGCTCGGGCCGGTGGTCGAAGAGTTTGGGCCCGACGGCATCACCAGCCGAGACGACCTGTTCCAAACCTTGGTTCGTTCCATCGTGGGCCAACAAATTTCCGTCCTCGCCGCCGACGCCATATGGGGCAGACTGGTGGACCACCTCGGCGAAGTTACGCCTGAGGCCGTGCTGGCCACCGACCAGCCGAGCATCGCGGCCTGTGGTGTCACGCGGCCGAAAGCCAGCTACATTCACGGCTTAGCGGAAAACGCAGCGGACCTCTTGAACCAACCTTGGG
>DAET01000039.1:3872-44588 GCA_002497765.1 Euryarchaeota archaeon UBA486 | reverse complement strand
CCGGCCAGCGTCTTGATCTCGATGCCAGCGTCGGCCACAATTTGGTGGGTGGGGAAGGACATGTGCGGGTCGACGTTCCAATCCTGCATGCCTTGAATGATGTAGACCGAGCCGTTGTAGTTCTCAATCACACGGTCAAGGAAGGAACGCTCGGTCCAGTAGTCGTTGCCGGCGTACGTGACCATGCCGCCAGTGAGGTAAGCTGCTGGGCCGTTGAAGTAGCCCTCCATGTAGCCTTCACACAGGGTGTGCGAGTCTTCCGTGTCACCGTCGATGCCGAACGAGCCGTAGACGCCGTTGTGCATGATCATGCCACGGGCTTCCATGCTGCCGTTGCGCCACATCAACTCGTGAACACCGATAAGACCCGACATAGGAACAATGGTGGCCAGGTGCGGGTTGCCAAAGGTAGCGGCCTGCCAGGGGGTTGAACCGTCGTAGGATTTGCCAATCATGCCAACCTTGCCGTTGGACCATGCTTGGGTGCCAAGCCACGACACCGCAGCGTCAATGCCGCGCTGCTCGTCGGTGCCCATCAGGTCCATGCAGTGATTGGACTCACCGGTGCCAAAGACCGATACCTGAGCGACGCCGTAGCCGTGAGGGACGTAGTTCTCAATCAGCATCTTGCCCAGCCGGTCGGCTGGGGTCAGCGCATCGACATCGCCGTCGCTGTAGTAAGGACCGACCTCGGCGATGACGGGAACCTGACATGACGGGTCGACGGATTCACTTTCCCAATCGCATCCGTCGATAACCGGCAGCCAAAGTCCGAGGTGAACGGTGGCATCGCCGGTGAGCCCAGCGCCTCCGTCGGCCGCGGTGATCGTTGGCACGGGCACGTACACGGACCGCACCGCATCGATGGCGTACGAACCGTTGACGCTCACCCGTGCGTAAATGTCGCTGTCATCGTAGGGGAGGTCAGCTCGGTCCCAAGGTTCCGGGTAAACATCTGAATCACCCCCAACAAATTTCTCATAGGTGTCCTCGCCAAAACATCCGGCGAGCATGCTCGTCGAAAAGAGCAGCACCACCAACACGGGCTTGAGGTCCATGATGCACGGGGGTTGTTGGCTTGTTTTGAACCAATCGGAAGTGTGCGTATCACTCGTTTCCGGCGCCGTCGGAGGCTGCTTCCTCTTGGGCGGCGAGTTCTGCACGGACTTCGTCCATGTTGAGTTCCTTGAGTTTCTCGACCAAGTCCTTCAGGGCGTCTTCGGGAAGGGCACCGGGCTGCATGAAGACACCGATGCCTTCCTTGAACGCGATGGTGGTCGGGATGGAACGGATGCCAAACATACCCGCAAGCGCCTGTTGCTCTTCGGTGTTGATTTTGCCAAACACCACGTCGGGGAAGCCTTCCGAGACACGCTCGTACACGGGCCCGTAGGCCTTGCAAGGGCCGCACCATTCGGCCCAAAAATCAAGGATGACGAGTTCGTTGTTTTCAATCGTCTCGGCGAACATCGGTTCGCTGATGTCGAGGGTGGCCATATCCTTGTCCGCACATCCAGCCTTTTTCAACTCCTGTGCTGGTACCGCCGGAGGAACGGGCTTATCAGCCGCCACATACTCGAGGAGCCATGGCCCGCCGCCTCATCATCGCTGTTCTTCTCGTTGCCATGTTTCTGGGCCAAAGCACCAGCACGGTGATGCCCTTTGACCAAACAACGGTCAGCGAGGTCAACGCCAGAAGTTCTGACATCCGAATCAGCGAGATTCTGGTCTCAGCCTCTTCCGAACAATACAACGGGACCGATTGGAACAACGACGGGGACATCGGCTCTTCTTCCGACCAATTCATCGAGTTGTGGAATGCAGGCACCGACCCAGTTGATGTCTCGGACTGGCTCTTGGATGACGTGGCTGAAGGCGGCTCCGCGCCGTGCCGACTGGCATGGAACACGACCATTGCGCCAAACGACTACATCGTCATCTTCCGAGCCAGTTCCAGAATTGAGCTGGATTATTGGGACGGCGACACCGCCACCATCGCCGACGCCTCCGGCAACGTGGTCGACACGCTGTCGTACGGGGCTGAAGACTCGTGGTGGGACACGTCCTACGTCAAGGCCCTCAACGGAACCATCACGAAAGTCGAGCCCCCCACGCCCGGCTGGGGCGACGATGCGAGTTATCCGGTCGCTCAGAACATGGTTCGCTGCTACGGTTTGAACGATAACGTGCACGAAGGCGCCTACGTTCTGAAAGGGCGCATCGTCCCCATGACCGGCGAAGCCGACGTCATCAACGAGGGTCACGTGTTGGTCAAGGACGGGATGATCGAAGCCGTCTGGGAAAACCAAGTCCCATCCGACATCCAGTTGACGAACGTTCCCGTCATTGAGACCAACGGCACCATCTACCCCGGGATGCTTGACCTCCACAACCACCTGCACTACAACCAGGCCCCGCTCTGGGACATGACTCCCCACCTCCCTGAAAACAACCGCAACGCTTGGGGTGGCTACAACAATCGCTACGAATGGAAGAACCATCCAGACTACAGCGAACAGGTTACGAAGCCAAAGATGCTGGTTCACTCCGGACCGTACTGGAACATGGAATCTCAGGCCATGAAGTACATCGAGATGAAATCCATCGTCGGCGGTGCGACGGCAGCGCAAGGCGGCCCGAGCAACCCTGATGACAGCTACGCAACCGTCCTCTCACGGAACATCGAGGACTACAATTTCGGCAGGGACGAAATCCACACCAAGGTCACGGAGTTGACCTCCGATTACGTCGGCAACCACATCAAAACCGGCAACGCCAGCGGTGAACTCGACGCGTGGTTCATCCACATCGCTGAAGGTGTTGACGAACGCAGCAGAGCGGAGTTTGACATCCTCGTTCAAAACAACCTCTTGGTCGGTGAATTGGTGCTGATTCACGGCGTGGCCCTCACGGACCAAGAATTCACCAAGATGGCGGACGTGGGCGCTACGCTCGTTTGGTCGCCTCTTTCCAACCTTTTGCTCTACGGGCAGACCGCCGACATTGCAGCCGCCAAAGCAGCCGGCGTCCACATCACGCTCGCCCCGGACTGGGCCCCCTCAGGTTCCAAATCCCCCCTGCACGAGCTGAAGGTGGCCGACCTCTGGGACGACGAAATGCTCGGCGACATCTTCACCGATTACGAACTGGTCGAGATGGTGACCAGCAGCGCCGCCCAAGCGACCAACTGGGACGTTGAAGTCGGCACCATCGAGGCCGGCAAGGTCGCTGATTTGGTGGTCGTTGACAACATCGATGCCAACCCTTACCGGAACCTCATCAACGCCGTGGACCCTGATGTTCGCTTGACCGTGGTCGGTGGCTTGGCCGTGTACGGCGACCAAGACATCATGACGGCCTTGAAGGGTGACGACACCGAACCGGCTGGTAAATTCGGCAAAGCCGTTGACGTCACGTACTTGGCAGCGCCCGAAGGCGCACAAACATGGGCGAGCATCGTCGAGAACCTGACCATGGCCATGCGGTTTGATACCGAGGAAATGAGAGCGGCCTTCGGCGACGCCAACGACTTTGACAGCGTCACCCGAGACATGGGTTACGTTGGACTTGACCCGTGGTACACCTACGGTGATGAGCGGTACTTCAACGTCCTGAACGGCTCCTCGACGGCCAACTACCAGTGGGACATGTCCTTGCTGTACGACCGCTATTACGACCGAGCAGAAACCCTTCCAGTCATCACTGAATTTGAAGTGGTTGAAGTGGAAGAACCCGAACCCTGCGAAGACGGAAGCGTACCACCGTGCACCGTCGATGAACCAAACAACGGACCTGACGATTCCACCAATCAGACGACCGACGGCACGGGGACCAACGACGGCACGGGTACCACAGACACCGGCAACAACGGCGACAACGGGCAAACCACCGTCCCCGTCGACACATCGCAAGCCGAGGATGACGATGTTGAGCAGCAAGCCCTGCTGCTGTTCTTTGTCATCGTTGTCCTGTTGCTCGTCGGCCTGTTCTTTGTGTCAAGAGGCGGGGAAGACGCCCTGGCAGCCGAGGTTCAGATTGAGAAAATGTGGGACGAACAGGAAGCAGCGGCCGAGGCTGCAACGGTTGATGACGCACCGAGCTCCACCGGCTTCGTGCCTGCGCTCCCACCGTTGGAACTTCCTTCAGACGAGACGGAGTGATCAGGCAAGGTCCCACTCCGGCCCGGTGGCCGTGTCGGTCACCACCACGCCGAGGGCGTTCAGTTCATCGCGAATGCTGTCGGCACGGGCCCAATCTTTGCTGGCTCGGGCCTCACTTCGTTGCAGGAGAAGGGCTTCAACTTGATCGGCGATTTCGGCTTTCCGTGGATCCTCCTCAGGCTCTGCGAGGGCCACCTCTTGGGAGGGGAGCACGCCGAGCACGCGACCGGCCGTTTCCTCAAGGAGATCAACGGCGTAAGCGGCAAAGGCTTCTCGGTCAGCCTCATCCATGTCCATGCTGAGGGTTTTGGCGATTTCTCGCACCATGCCGAGGACCTTGGCCACGGCTTCACGGGAGTTGAAATCGTCGTCCATGGCTTGAGCAAAGCCTTCGCCCATCTTCTCGAGCAACCCGGTGGCTCGGGCGAGTGGGTGGGGTGATGCGAGGTCAGGGTGGGGGAGATGGACGGTGGGGCCATCGCCAAGTGCCTTGAGCGCATCAACATAACAGGCCAACAACCGATTGTAATTTCGCTCAGCGTCGTTGAGCAGGGTCTCGTTCATATCGATGGGTGAGCGATAGTGGGCGTTGATGAGTGCAAAACGCAGCACCATGGCGTCCACCTTGGTGAGTATGTCGCGAATCGTCCAGAAATTGCCGAGGGATTTGCTCATCTTTTCGCCGTCGATGTTGACAAAGCCGTTGTGCAGCCAATGATGAACCACGGGAGAATGACCGGTGTGGCACTCGCCCTGACAAATTTCTGCTTCGTGGTGCGGGAAGCGGAGGTCGTGACCGCCCCCGTGGATGTCGAACTCTTTGCCGAAGTGGTCCATGGACATCGCCGTGCACTCGATGTGCCAGCCAGGCCGGCCCGGGCCCCAAGGCGAGTCCCACGTGGGTTCGCCTGGTTTGGCGGCCTTCCACAAGGCGAAGTCCTTGTGATCTCGCTTTCCTGAGCCTGTCTCACCTACACGGCCTCCTGCGCCTGAACGAACGGCGTCAATGGATTGACCGGTCAATTGCCCGTATTTTTCGGGGGCAGATTCCACATCAAAATAGACGCCGTCGTCGGCCTCGTAAGCGTGACCCTTCTCGATGAGGTCGGCCGTGATGCGGACCATGTCATCAACGTAGTCCGTGCATCGCGGGTATTCATCAGCCCGCAAGATGTTGAGCGCATCCATGTCCTCGTAGTAGGCCTCAATGTTCTGATCGACCAGGGTCTTCCAGTCGCCGTCGAGTTCGTTGGCCCGGTGAATGATTTTGTCGTCGATGTCGGTGAAATTTTGAACGTACTGAACGTCGTATCCACTGGATTCAAGCCAACGATGGATCAAATCAAAGGCCAGATAACAGCGTGCGTGGCCCAAATGACACCGGTCGTACACCGTGACACCGCAGACGTACATCGAGACCTTTCCGGGCTCCAACGTGGTGAAGTTCACCTTTTCGCGACGGCGGGTGTCGTGCAGACGAATGGGCATGGGCTCATCCCGGCGTGGCGGCGGGTTGCACTTGAAGGTTCATACGGGACCCCTGTGTCGCCCGCCGTATGGCCAATGAATCACCAAAACGCATCTTCGTCACCGGTGTCAACGGTCACATTGGGAATCACATCGTTCGGGACTTGCTCGAACACGGCTACGCTGTGCGAGGGTCGGTGCGGAACCTCAACGACGCCGAAAAAACGGACCACGTCCGCGCCCATGCAATCGAACTCGGATGCGAGGAACGGTTGGAACTCGTTGAGGGAGACGTCCTCGATGCCGACGGCTGGACGGCGCTTCTGAGCGGCTGTGACGGTTTGTTCCACACCGCTACGATGTACTCCACGCGAGGAACCGCCGCTGAAATCTTGGACACGGCCAACAAGGGCACGACGCATCTTCTTCACGCTGCTTCCGAAGCCGGCATCCGACGCGTCGTCTACACGTCAAGCACCGCTGCGGTCGGCACATCACCGAAAGGTCAGGTCAAAGATGAGGCGGCGTGGAACACCGACACCTCCCTTCCCTACACCGTTGCCAAGACTCAATCCGAACGCCTGGCTTGGAGGCTTGCAGAAGAACTGGGGCTTGATGTGCGCGTCATCAACCCAACCGCTGTGTTGGGCGGTGGTTTTGTTCGACCGACACCCAGCGTGGACTTCTTCCAAGACGCCATCGCTGGCAACTACCCCGTTGCACCCAAATTTCCCATGTCCGTGGTTCACGTCCGAGATGTTGCTCGAGCCCACCGACGAGCCTTCGAAGTGGATGAAGCGGAGGGCCGCTTCATCCTCGCCCCCCACGCCAACCTTACGCTGGCTACGATTTGCAAGCGCATCCGCACGCTCAATCCGACGACCAAAGCCCCGAAGTACAGCCTGCCCAACACCCTCGTTCCGCTGGCCGTGTTTCAAGACTGGTTGGGAGGGGTATTTGGGCGTCGACGCTACCTTACACGCGCCGTGGCCAAGAACATGATGGGCGGCGACACCAACTACTCAAGTGCCAAAGCCGAGAAGGTCCTCGGCATGACATGGGAGGATTTTGACACGTGCATCCAAGATACGGTCGACGTCTTCCTCTGAGCCGTGAACAAGGCCTGCTGGTCGCTTCAGGTGCGTGGTTGATTCCTACCATCACCGTCGTGGCGGCCACGCTGATTCACCTCTTTGACCAACCTCGTGCCGTACCGTTCTTTATCTCTGAAACCGATTACCAAGGCCTCCAAGACCTCGTGTTCACCGCAGGGTTGACCCTGGGTGGTGTGTGCCAGATGGCCTATGCTTGGCATCTCTACCACGCACTCGAAGCCGCACGACCACGAACGTGGTTTGTCGCTTCGTTGCTCGGCGTCTTGGCGTCGGCCAACACCGTGTTGGTCAGCCACTACGACATGTACGACCACATCAACCCCCACATCCTCACGGCGATGCTGGCATTTGGGGGAGGCGTCGCTTGGGCCTTCACCGCCGGTTGGGCCATGGGCGACAAGGCCACGAGCGCCGGTCGGCGCATGAGAAGCATCGGGTTTACCATGGCGGCGGCGGGTTTTGTCGTGATGCTGGTGGCCTTCCAATCCGCCGCCAGCACCGTCGATCCTACCGGACTGACGACGGTTGAATTCCTCAACCAAGCCCAGAGCGGTATCGTCGTGGCAGCACCCGCCGAGTACGTTCTCGTGGCTGGCCTGATGCTTTGCCTCGCTTCGTTTCGCTACGAATTGCTCGCCGTAGAGCAAGCCTCATGAAGGCTCACCTCACCGTTCCCTCTGGGTGAAATCATGAGAAGAACCATGGTTGGACTCATCGCCATGACCCTCATGCTTGCGGGCTGCGTTGAAGAACAGTCTCCAGCCGAGGAGGAAGCGCCCGTGCTGCCGGTAGCAAGCGTGTTCCCCGCTTGGGAAGGTGTGGACCACACCAACATGAGCCACACCAGCGAGGCGTTCACCAACCAATCCTACCTGGCTTACTTCTCCGCCCCGTGGTGCACCCATTGTGAAACGACGTTGGACGCCTACGACCTGACCGTTCCTGCCGAGCGAATCGTGGTCTTCTCCCGAGAACCACGCGAAGAATATGCCAACATGAGCGAGTGGCACAACACCACCGAGCAGAACCTCAACCGCACCGTCAACCGGCCGTTCATCCTTCACCCCGACCTCGCCATGGAGGTCGAAGCCAAGTCCATCCCACATGCCGTGTTCGTGAACCCACAGGGCTACGCCTTCCATGTCGAGATTGGAAAGGAAACCAATCAAACCTACATCCAATCGGTTTGGGCACTGACAGAAACCGCCGTGTTTGACGAAACGACAGGGTGGAACCATCACGTCGATGCATCAAGCTGAACGCAGCGCAAGCAGGGCTGGCGGAACGGTGTAGGTGTACGTTCCTCCTTCACCTGCCAAGGTTAGCGAGGTCAAGTCAGACGAGAACGCCACCGTGTCGAACACGCTTTCGATGGCATGCAAGGGCATGTTGGCCACCAGCTCACCCGAGCGGGTGATGGAGATGCCCGTGGCGACAAAGGGTGGAAGGGACCTGAAGGTCAGGAGATCCTCGGTGATGGCAAGGTGGCCTAGACCGTTGAACATAAGACGGAAATGCTCGGAGATGGTGGTCCAGTCGTCTGCGAAGCGGTGCAGTTTCTCCATCACACATCACCTCTCATGCTTCCATCCTGGTTCGCCATCATGACCTCCCCTCCAACAACCTTTGCAAAGCCATGGTCAACACCTTCTCGTCGAGGGTTGAACAGGCCACGGCGCTTGGTTCTGTGCCCGTTTCGCCGACAGCAGATGTTCCGACCAGGACATGAACGGTCATCGATCGATGACTGAGTTGGTGGTTGACAACGCCTGCCTCAATGTAGGCGGCGCCTTCCTCTCTTCGCCCCTCCTCGTACACCGGTCCCCACAAACCTCCGAACAGCCCGCTGAGTGGTCGCTGCTTGAGCACCGGGCGGCCTTGCGCATCGTGGTCGACCATGGCGGTC
Organism: Euryarchaeota archaeon UBA486; assembly: GCA_002497765.1. Taxonomy (GTDB): domain Archaea; phylum Thermoplasmatota; class Poseidoniia; order Poseidoniales; family Poseidoniaceae; genus Poseidonia. Next base: position 35,940 of record DAET01000039.1, on the reverse strand, counting down.
ATGATGACCGCCTTGGTCCGTTGTTGCTTGGGAAGCGGGTAGCGTTCCGGCGTGGACCGTCCTTGACACGAAGACGAGACAGGACATCGACTGCATCCGACCCGTTTGGGCGTGCAGACCGTCGCCCCCAGCTCCATCAGGGCTTGATTCCAATCGCCAGGCCGTACGGCTTCGAGCGAGGCGTCAGCCCACGCCTGAACCGCCTTTGGCGTCGGCTCGGGCTGGGCGGTTTGTCGCGCCATCACCCGACGGATGTTGCCGTCAACGCAGGCCACGGACTGGCCGAACGCGATGCTGGCCACGGCGGCAGCGGTGTACGGCCCAATGCCGGGCAGCGACAGAAGTTCGTCGTACGTTGAAGGCAATCGACCGTCGAATCCACCCTCAGCCCTTGGAAGCATGATGCGCTGACTGAGGGCATGGAGACGCCGGGCACGGCTGTAGTAGCCCGCACCTTCCCACGCCTTCAACACGGTATCAACCGGCGCATCCGCCATTGAAGCGATGGTCGGAAAGGTCTCTACCATCCGCTGCCAGTACACCAAACCACGACTCACTTGGGTTTGCTGCAGAAGGATCTCACTGAGGAGAATGTGCCACGGGTCGTTGGTTTGTCGCCACGGCAACGCTCGCTGGTGCTCGTCGTACCACTGCAGCAGGGCTTGCTGGTGGTCGTGGTTGAGCACGCCTCAACCTCAGGCTTCAGCAGGTTCAGCCGCCGGTTCTGCTGAAGCTTTGGCGGCTTCGATCTTGGCGTCGTTGGCCTTGATTTGTTCCCACACCAACTCGGCCACGTCCTTGACTTCCATTTCCGCACCGATGGCGCTGAGACCGTCGGTGACCATGGTCGAACAGAACGGACAACCCACGGCCACGGTATCGGCACCGGTAGCAGCGAGTTCCTTGGAGCGAATCACGTTAACACGGTCGTAGCCTTCGTCGACATGCTCTTCCATCCACATTTGGGCGCCACCGGCACCGCAACAGAAGGAGTCCCGTCCGTGGCGTTCGGCTTCAACATCCACGCCGCCGATGGCGTCGCGGGGCGCATCCAATTCGCCACCAATGCGCCCGAGGTAGCACGGGTCGTGGAAGGTCACCGAGCCGTCGTGCTTGGGCTGAGGGAGTTTGCCTTCGGTTTGCAAGTGGCTGATGAGTTGGGAGTGGTGCATGACTTCGATGTCTTCTCCGCCGTAGTCCTTGTACTCCTTTCCGAGCGTGTGGAAGCAGTGCGGACAGGAGGCGACGATCTTCTTGACGCCGATTTCTTCGAAGGTGGACAGGTTGGTCTCGGCGAGCATTTGGAAGAGGTATTCGTTGCCAGCACGGCGGGCTGCGTCACCGCTGCAACCTTCCTGCATGCCGAGGATGCCAACATCAAGTCCGGCTTCCTTCATGATGCTGATGGTGTCCCTGGCGACCTTCTTGTTGCGCTCGTCAAAGGAGGCGGCGCAACCTGCGAAGTAGATGTATTCGGCCGGCTCGGCCACCTTCACGTCAAGTCCATCGGCCCAATCACCACGCTCGTGGGCGGGCAGGCCGTAGGGGTTGGAATCAGATTCGAGGTTCTCGATGGTGGCCATGAGCGGCATGACCGTGTCCTCAACGCTCTCGTCGAACTCCATGCGCTCCATCATCAGGTGGCGGCGAGCATCGGTCAGCTTGGGCACGTGGTCGATGTAGATGGGGCAAGCTTCAACGCAGGCGTGGCAGGTCGTGCAGGCCCAAATGGCGCCTTCGCCGAAGCGAGCGATGATGTCCTCCTCGGGTGTCTCGTCGGCGAACAAGGTCGTGGCGTGGTCGTTGGCGTAATGGCGAACGTCGTGAATGATCTGCATCGGGTTGAGGTCCTTGCCGCTGGCGTACGCCGGACAAACATCTTGGCAGCGAGCACACGAGGTGCAGGCCCAGCCGTCGATGAGGTCTCGCCAGGTAAAATCGGTGTAGTTAACGGCGCCAAAGGACTCGACATCGAGGTCATCGAGCAAGACGGCCTTGCCGTTTTCACCACGGGCCAACGGCTCCATGGTAGCCATGGGGCGGAGGTCGTGGAAGAACACGTTCGGGAAGGCCATCACCAAGTGCATGTGCTTGGAGAGCGGGATGAGGAACAGGAAAACACAGATGGCAAGCATGTGAGCCCAGTAGGCGGCGATGACGATGCTCGCAGCGGGTGCCAGGGTAGCGTACACCCAGTAGCCAATGGGCTCCCACGTGGAAGAAACGGTGGACTCACCGGCTTCAACCACGAACGACGTGGTGGTGATGGTCATGATGAGCAGCAGGATGACGTTGCCTTCGAGTTGGGACTTGCCCTTGAGCTTCTCCGGCGTGAACACCACACGGCGAATCAACGCCAACACACAGCCGACGAAAGCGATGGTGTAGCCCACCTCAACCATGAGGTTCCACGGCCCACGTACGACTTCGGGGAGCACCTTTTGTGAGAACTGGTTGCCGCTGGCGAGGTCAAACATGTCGGTGGACAGCATGAGGAAACCCCAGAACATGAGGACGTGAATACCTCCGGCGATGCGATCCTTGAGCACTTTTTTCTGGCCGAGCCAGCCGCTCAGTACCTCAGAAATTCGCGCCCCCCAATTGTCAAATCGGTTCTCCGGCTTGCCCTTCAGGACAAGCTTGCTGGCCTTCCACACCTGGTAGCCAAAGAAGCCACCCGAGACGCCAAACAACACCAAGAGAATGGCCCAACCGGGGACGGGGCCGTAATCCAAAAACAACGGATGTTCCACTGTGCTCACCATGTCGGCGCTGTGCCGCTGCCCTTGCGAGGTCAAGACGCACTTTGAATCCACCGTCAAATGGCGAAGGAATCACGACGATGTGCAAGAAGGAATATGAAGCCGAAGCCCGTGAAAGAATCATGGGTGAGGCGGAGGTGCTCGTGGCTGCCAGCGCCCCAGGCAAATGCATCCTCTTTGGCGAGCACGCCGTGGTTTACGGCCAACCTGCCGTAGCGGTGGCCATTGAACAGCGGCTTTCGATTTCGGCCACCAAAGCCGCTTCATGGAGCGTTGACGGGAGCGCCCTTGACCCGGATCGCCACCCACACATCACGATGCTGAAAGACCGGTGGTTGTCGGACAGCGAACCCATGGCCCTTCACATCTCAGGCGACATCCCTCGAGCATCGGGATTGGGTTCCAGTGCCGCACTCAGCGCTGCCGTGGGTGCCGCCATGCACCGTTTGGCCAACCCCTCAAAGGGCATTGACCGGGACGGGTTGAGCGCTGTTGCACATCGGGCTGAAGCCCATGCCCAACAGGGCCGCGCTTCGCCCATGGACGCCTCGACCAGTGTGGAAGGCGGCGTGGTCGTGCTGTCCGACCGCGTTGAAGGGGCTGCGAAGCACCTGTACACTCGGCAATTGACCACGCCGGAAGGGAAGCGTTCGTGGGAGGTTCACCACCTCGCACCACCCGAAAGCGAGGTCTTTCTCGTGCTTGGCAACACCGGTGTCTTCGCTCCCACCTCCAAACAAGTGGCCATGGTCGCCGATGCCCTAGCTGCAGAACCGACGAGAATGCGTGAAATCGAGGCCATCGGGACCGTTGCTCGGCGGGGACTTGCAGCGTTGATCGACGGCAACTATGAAGCGGTGGGCCATGCCATGAGCGAGAACCATCTGTTGTTGCGAAACCTTGGCGTTTCTTCACCTGAGCTCGAGGCACTCATCCAAGCCGCCATGCCCTCGTCGCTGGGTGCAAAATTAACCGGTGCTGGCGGAGGGGGATGCATGGTGGCGCTGACACGAGATCCCAAACAAACCAGCGAAGCCATCGAGCTGGCCGGTGGCCGCACCCTCATCTCCCGAATCGGCAACGAAGGTGTACGCATCGAGCGCGGCTAGGTCTTGAGAACAGTGAGGTTCAGGGCCGTGACCGACGTGAGGTGCCGAAATTCCTTTTATATACTAAAGGGCATTCGGCCTTTATATGACCACCGATGAAGAACGCCTTACCGTTGTGAACGTAGTTGCCAGCACCCGTGTTGCAGAAGAACTCGACCTCCCCGACATCGCCATCCAACTCAACTGTGAGTACGAGCCCGAGCAGTTCCCCGGTGTGGTCTACCGTGTCACCGAGCCAAAACTTGCCATTCTCATGTTCCGCTCCGGCCGTGCAGTCTGCACCGGTGGAAAGGACGAGGACAACATCCACACCGGTATTGACCGCATGATCAAGGATTTGCGAGCTGCTGGAATTGAAACTTGGGACCTCAAGGACGTCACCATCGAAGTCCAAAACATGGTCGCCACCTATGCTCTTCACTACCCTGAAGACTACGACGGCGTTGACAAGTTCACCGGTGAGCCACAAGCCGGCGTCCCTCGTAAACTCAACCTCAACCACTTGACCTTCCACCTGCCCTTTGACAAGGTGGAATACGAGCCCGAGCAGTTCCCCGGCCTCATTTACCGACTTGACGACCCGAAGGTGGTCTGTCTCATCTTCGGTTCCGGAAAGATGGTCATCACCGGCGCCCGACACAAGGACGAGATCCTCGAGGCCGTTGAGATCATCAAGGACGAACTGGCTGACTTGCTCTGAGGCTTTCAGCCCGTAGGGCTGGGAGAGAAGGCTTGATGTCCTCGGTCCTCCGTCCCATCACCATGGGAGAGGGACGCTGGCACCGCACGCTCCCCGTGGCCTTGGTGCTGTTGTTGCTTGCCAGCCTTCTCCCGATTCAACATCAGGTCTTGCCCGAGCCATCTGGGAGCCACACCATCGCAGGCGACCCGGGCGTCTCTGATGTGCCGACGTGGCGGATTGGCGACCGTTGGATTTACTCCGGAACCTTCGACCCGACCATTTTGGTCACCGATACCGGTGTTGACGCCACCGTCGGAGAAATCCAAGGCGACACCACCTCTGAGGTGACCGGCATCACGACGCAGAACGTGGACAACATGTCCGTCGTGGCCTACACCCTGCGGACATCGGCCAACTTTGACAAATCCGGCGTCTCACTGGAGGGCTACACCGGCAACGTCTACATCCAGTTCACCCAAACAGAATACCTACGCGTCAGCGACCTTGCTCCCATCCGAAGCGACCTTGACCTGTACATTCGCTTTGTTCCCAGCGGGATCTCCTTCCTCGAACAAATTCTCGGCGACATCACCATCACGACCACCTATTCGCCCGTGAACGAGAACTACGATTTCCCGCTCCGCATGGACGAGCGTTGGACCACCACCACCACGTCCTCTTCGCAGTGGTCGGGCCAAAGCGACTACATCACCCCCTTCCCACCCCCTGAGACCGACACCAACACCACCACCTGGGTGGTGTCTAATGTTGGAAAGCCACAGAACATGATCGGCCAAAGCATCGACTACGGTGGGTGCAACGAATCGTATGAGATGACCTCGTTCAACAGCGAGGGGATCTCGGAGGGTTTCCGCTGGTACTGTCCCGAAGTCCGCAATTATGCTTGGCTTCACACCAACGACGACATCGGACTGACCATTGATTTCAAGCTGAAGCGATACGATCCCGTCGGCGCCACGGGCGTTGAACCCTACACCAATCCCGGCAGCCGAGCAGACTGCCTTGAGGTCGTTCCCGAGCGAAGCATCACCGCCCTCAATTCCCCCATGCAGGTCTGGGTGAACGCTTCCTCATCCTGCTTCTCCAACGTGGCCGGATTGCAACTTGACCTCCACCACGAAGCAGAGGGCTTCCTCACCACCCTCACCACGGCAGCCAACGGGAGTGCATGGACCGAGTTGAACGTGGGTGATGCCGTTGATTCCTCGGCCACGGTGCTTGATTATGCCAGCCACGGCCTCGTGGCCAAAGCTGGAAACCGCGTCGGTGCCGCCACGGTTACCCTTGATGAGTACCTCGTCGGCTTGGATGTCTTTGCCGAGGTTGACGCTGTGAACATGCGCAGAACACGGTGCATTGGCAACGTCTGCACGACCACCCCACTCAACGCCATTTCAGGCTTCAACGTCCTGCCCGGCGATTACATGGACATTGAAGTCTCCATCAAAAATCGAGGCATTACCACCTCCGTGGTCACCGATGCACAGCTGACACTTCCCGACGGGACCGTTACAACCGACCAACTGCCTGCCCTCGCCACCTATCAGGCGCACAAAATGTTCGCCTATTGGGAGGTGCCAGCCAACACTTCCATCGGCACGGTTGAACTGCTGTGGGAAGCCGATGTGAGTCGCCTCAACACGGCGGATGCGGACGTGGAGAACAACCTCGGACGAATCGAACTGTTCGTCGGTCGGTTGCCAACGCCTGTGGCATCAGAGCCGACCGGCCTGACAGACGTCCCCATCCACATCAACGCCAGTGGAAGTTTTGATGAGGACGGTGGCGAAGTGTCCTGCGAGTTTTGGGTTCCGTTCGACGACGGCACACGCACGTGGGACTACGAGCGCATCGCTTCTCCATCATGCATGCTCAACTACACGTGGATTGACGATGGCGTCTACCCCATTGAAATCACGGTTGAAGACGAGGAACGAGATGAAGCGGTGATGATCCTCAACGTGACCGTTGAAAACCGAGCACCAAAGATCGAGGTTCGAAGCCAGCGAACCGAAGCGAAGGTGGAATACCCGATTACGCTCTATGCCTACGCCAACGATTCCGATTCCGAAAAGGTGTGGCCCGGCGTGGTGGACATCTATTGGCCGGGTGCCAACTGCAAGGAAGGGTACTACACCCGAGTGTGCACCACGACGTCTACCACGGAGGGATGGAAAACCTTCACCGCTGTGGGAACCGACGACGACCGGGCGACCGCCACAGCCACCTTCGACGTCAAATTCACCAACATCCGACCCCACAGCATCAACGTCCAGATGGTGGACGACGATGGGCCTGTGGTCATGGACGCCCAAGACACCTGGCACGTGAGCGAAGACCAAACGGTGACGATCAAAGGGCAAGCCCAAGACTCGGTCGACGACATCGAAGATCTCACGCACACATGGTGGCCCGATGACGCTCAACCCTCGTTGATTCGAGTGTTTGACGGGCGCACGTCCGAATTTGAGATGGTCTGGTTGGAAGCTGGCCTTCACAAAATGCGCCTCGAAGTGACCGACTCTGAAGGCGCATCAAGCGGCATCGAGGAGCGTTGGGTGAGCGTACAAAACGTCGCCCCGACCATCGAGCCAATCGCGTCCGTCTTGCCCGTAGCCGAGGGGCAAAGCATCAGTGTCTCAGGCTCGTCATCCGACACGGCTTCGGACATCGACACCTTGGTCCGGTGTTGGGACATTGACCCCAGCATGGATTCTGACGACATTGGCAGTGCTGATGACGACTGCGATGTTATTGGTGACGACCTCACCATCGCTTGGAACCGGAGCGGCACCCACAAACTCGTCTACCACGTCACCGACGACGACGGTGCCACGACGAGCGAAGTGCTGGAAGTGCTCGTACTGAACACGCCACCCATCGTCCGAACCGGTGCGATTTCATGCGTGGCTTACGAAGCATGCGTCCTGGATGCCAGCACCACGCTCGATGCCCTGACCGACATCAACGACCTGACCGTGGCTTGGGACATGGATGTCACGGTGGACAGCAACGAAGACGGGATTCCGGACAACGACGCCGACCTCATCGGAAAAACGGTCTCGTACATCTTCAAGCAGGACGGCGTGCAATCGGTCAAGGTGATCGCTTGGGACGAAGACCCGGAGCGCCCTGGGACGAAAGTGGTCACGTTTGCCGTGCTTCCGGCCGACCGAACCCCGCTGGAGAACCTTGGAGCGTCCTTGGTCGGGGAAGAAGCCAACCCCCTCGCTCAACTCAGTCTTTTGGTGTTGATGTTGCTGCTCGTGGGTCTGTTTTCACGGCGGCGTCGGCAACCTGAGGCCACCACCGATGCATGGGATGAGGTCAACACGTCGCTGAGCGCCGACCTGTTCACGTCCCAAGAAGAGCGGATTCAACAACGACGGCCTGAAGGGCCACCACCAGCCTATCTCTTCCAACAGGCATTGGAACAGGCACCGGGAACGGAACCCCATGCGGGACCACCCCTCCCCCCGGCCGGCCTGCCGGAAGGTTGGACGTTGGAGCAATGGGAACACTACGGCCAACAGTACCTAGATTCACAGGGCTGAGCCATCGCAAAAAGGACATCCTCTTTTGTATCAGGAGGCACACCTCCGCTCATGTTCGGCCGAGCCTGTCAGGCGGCGTTTCTTGTCGCCCTTTTCCTCACTTCCATGGGACTGGGCGTGGTTGAATCGTCCATCCACCTTGAACAGACCGTCGAAGAGCGACGCTCACAAGGCGTATCGGGTGCGGTTGATGTTCCGAATTACCGCATCGGGGATGAATGGGTGTATGAAACCAAATTCGACGTCTCGCAACTCCTCGCCCAGGCCAACGTTTCCGCCTCACTCAACGCGCTGACCGGCGACACCGTCAACGAGGTCACGGACATTTTCTACGCCACCGACAACAACGGTGACACGGTGCTGGCCTACGAAGTGGAGATCAGCGGGAGTTTCACCTCGGGAAACAGCGGCGCTACCCTTGAAGGCGTCACCGGCCGACTCAACATTGACTACGACGGGATTGATATCCTCCGAGCGAGGGATTTAGCCACCATCACCAGCGATTTCACCCTTGACGTGCGGTTCCGACCGTTCAACCTCGGCATCTTCGAACAAACCCTCGGCATCGTAACCTTCGACAACACCTACACCCCGGCGAAGGAACGTTACGACTTCCCCCTGCGAAACGGTGACCAGTGGTGGATGGAATTTGAAGCCAAGACCGAAGTTAGCGGGACCTCTAACTATTTTGATCCCACCGAATTTGATTCACAAGAAGACGAGAACAACTCCTGGCAGGTCATCAAAAACGAGGCACCTGTCGAGGACGGCGCCTCACCCTCCTACACCGGATGTGACGATTCGTACAAGATTGCTGAATGGAACGCTACCGGCGTGAACCTCGGATTCAATTGGTACTGTCCTGCCGTACGCGGAAGCGTTTGGAACCGAATTGTCAACCCCGCTGGCTTCACCATTGATTGGATTTTGAAGACCTACAGTCCGGCCGATTCCAACAGCGTGGTACCCGCCTCGTCTCCCGGTGGCCGCAACACGCAAATCACGGTCAGCACGGCCACCACCGCCACCCTCCCAGACGCCATTGAACAGGTGTCCATCGGCTACAGCGTCGCAGGTTCCCCGAGCATCCCCATCAAGAACACCAACCTGCAACTTCGCTACGAGATTGCAGGCACCATCCTCAACCCGACAACGGACAACAACGGGCAAGCACAGGTTTCCCTCAACGTGTCCGATGAGGTCGACGATACGCCGGCGAGCGACGACCACACCAGCAACGGCGTGGTGGTCTACGACCCCGCTGCCCGTGTGGTCGGCGCCACCACCATCGTTCAAGATCTGAGCGTCGTGGGCGTGGACCTCATCGCTCAAGCCGGTTCGGTCATCGTTGAACGAACACGAAACGGCGACACCACCACGCTGAGCGCCTCCATCGGCTACAATGCCCTCCCGGGCGACGTGCTGAGTTTCTCCCTCCCCGCCCAAAACCGTGGGGTGCTTACGGCCCCTGCCACCGTCATGGAAATAGAAACACCCGACAACACTGTCCTTCGAGAAGCCGTTCCAGCCGTTGCCCCATACGCTGAAGAACGGGTCCTTGTCAACTGGTCCGTTCCCGCTAACATGATGGTTGGCACGGCCGCCATGACGTTCACTGTCGACCCCGACCAAAACGTGACGGCGGACGCCAACCGGAGTAACAACGACGCCTCCCTTTCCATCTTCATTGGACGCGCACCCACGGCCGCCATGACCGTTGACGAAGGGAAGTACACGTTCGAAAACGTCACGCTGAACGCCACGGGAAGCTTTGACATTGACGGCGGCGATGTGGACTGTGAATTCCAGATTCAGGATCGTCCTGGCGAAGCCTACGAACGCATCGAGGCACCCGGTTGTTGGACGCAATGGAACTGGTCAAACAGCGGAACATGGAGCGTGAAGGTCTTGGTCGTTGACGAAGAACTGGACACCGATGAACTGGTCGTGGACGTCGTGGTGCTCAATCGCGCCCCAGCGTTCAACCTTACCCACCCCGATGCGGTAGAGGTGGAAACACCGATCACCATCGAAGCCGTTGACATTGAGGACATCGACACCTCATCCCCCTCAGGACAACAGGTCACCATCACGTGGCCCGGTCTCGAATGTAACGAAGGCATCACGCAACCCACCTGCACCTTCACGCCCATGTTTGAGGGACCCATCAACATCACCGCTGTTGCCACCGACGACGATGGCGACACCACCACCATCTTCAGCGAAGTGATGGTCCTCAACATCCCGCCGACCATCTCAGCACCGACCTTGACCAAAGGTGGACAAGAAGTGCAACCCGATGAAAACGGCACCTGGCACATCAACGAAGACGAGGTTGGTGTTCTGAAGGCCACGGCCAGCGACTCAGAAAACGACGAAGGCACCGTCATCGTGCAGTGGCACCCCTCCCTCGCCGATGAAAACTGGACCATCACCAGCATCGGTGTCGCCTCGCAAGAACTGGTGGCATGGAACTCATCGGGCGAACACATCGTTCAGGTCCGTGCCATCGACGCCGACGGTGCGGCATCCGAAGTCCAGCAGGCCACCGTGATGGTTCACAACGTTCCACCCAGCGTTGAAGGCTTGCCCGGCAACACGCCGGTCTTCGAAGACGATGCCCTCAACCTGAGCGTGACCGCATCGGATACGGCTTCCGACCTCGAGACCCTTACCATCTGCTGGGACCTTGACGCCAAGGTGGACAGCGATAACGACGGCATCATTGACAACGACTGCGAGCTAACCGGCACCTCCGTTGCCCCCTCGTGGTCGACCAAGGGCGTTCGAATGATCACGGTGACCGTCACCGACGACGACGGTGCAACCGCTCAGCAGAGCATGAACGTCAGTGTCCTGAACCTGCCACCACGGGAGTACCTCAACGCTCAGGTGGCCTTCACCAACCTCACGGAGGGTGATAACTTGACCTTGAACGGAGCGGATTTCATCTTCGATTCTGCCACCGACAAGGAAAGCCTTGGTTTCCAGTGGGACAGTTCTCACCTTGACGCCGACCTCGATGGTAGTAAGACCGGCGATGTTGACTTCACCGGCGGCACCTGGACCATCACCGACCTCCCTGCGGGGAGTTGGACGGTCGTGCTGACGGCGACCGATGACGACGGCGAACAGGTGGAAAAGGAACTGACCATCGTGGTCGCTGAACTTCCTGCCGACGGGCTCATCGAAAGCATCACCAGCGCTGTGGGCACCACCACGGCGGCCATCATCGGTGTGCTCGGCATCATCATCGTCGGTTTGGTGGTCTTCCTCTTGTTTACTCGGCAGCGCCCGCCTGCCGATGATTTCAGCATGTTCGAACAAAGCCAGTTTGCCGCTGCGCCCAAGGATGTTGCCACGCTCCCTGCCCAGCCTGCTGCTGCCGCTCCAGCACAGGCTGTATCAGCTCCGATGGAACCGCAACCCGCCGTCGCTGCTGCTCCCGTTGAGCCAACGGTGGTGAACACCGGCCCACCGCTTCCTGTCGCAGGATTACCGCAAGGTTGGACCATGGAACAATGGAACTACTACGGCGAACAGTGGCTTGCAGCGAATCAACCCGCTCCTGCCCCCGTTCAACCCATAGTTTCACAAACTCCACCAACACCTGCATCGGCTGAGTTGCAATCGTTGCTTGACGATTTGGACTTTTGAGGCAGCACCATGGGAAGTTTGTGGCAATTCTTTGGACTTCCCGATCCAGAAGGCAATACCAACGCCCCTCCCCGTACTGCACCTCCGTCGAATGCACCTGTCTCCCTCTCCTCCGGCCCGGAAGGCGATTCAGAGACACCGCCTGCACCCGAGCCATCACCAACGACCACGGTAACACCTTCACCGTTGAGCGAGACCGACATTGACCTCAGCCAACTGAGAACACCGCCGCTGGGATGGACCGGGCCGATGACGCCCGACGGGGAGGCCTTTCACGACCTCGGCATGGAAGTTCAACGACAACGACCACTGCCCAACAAAGCGCTCCGCTACATTGCGCCCGACGTGATGAAGCGCATCCCGACCGGACCCATGCTTGAACGGGTCATGCAAGGCGATACCGCCATCGTTGACCTGCGTCCGCTGGTCCACATGGAAAGCCATCAGATGGCCTGCCGCCGTGAGATCAAGCACATGGCCGACAGCGCCCGTGTCAGTGTCTTTTCCTTGGACGCCGAAGACAAGTTGCTCATGGTCCCCGGCCACAACGTCGTGGTGGACATGCAAAAGCACGAGCTCGGGCTGACCCCGCTGCTTTGAATCAATCCAGCGAAGCCAAGGATTCCAAGAAGGCCATGGCGCCACCGGCGAGGCCCAGCACGGTCGAGGTGTCCCCCTCGACCAACCGAGCGTATTCCCCCATGGGGCCGGCTAAATCGTAGCCACCCGCTTTCCCTTTCCACGAACCCGAGGTCAGCAAGGCCTCCAGTTGGTCGGGCGCAAGGTCGGAAACGGAAACAACGGCTGACTCGCACCACGTATGCCAGGTGTCGTTCCACCGGACGGCCGTCGCCGTCCATACCTGATGCTTTCGACCGCTGAGACGGTGAAGCATGGTGGCGGCGTGAGCGAGGTCACGGGGTTTTCCCATGCTGAGGGAATGGTCGTCCGGGTCGCTCAGCATCGTGTCGGCCACGATGACGACGGCATGATTTGAGGCTGGAATGGCGGCGGCTTTCCGTTGGCAAATAGCGAGAACTTGATCCTCAACCGTTCCACTGGGTGGGGTTTCGTCCACATTGTCAAGGCCTTCATGATGCAGGCGGGGGAAGATGCTCTCGAGCAGAGCGAACCGCCGCGGCGAATTGGAAGCCAGCCAGACGTCCATACCGCCAACATCGCTTCTCGGGCTTTGGAGATTGCCATGGATGGCGTGGGTGATATTGAAGAATCACGATGTCCACCCAACCTTTGAGCCGCATGTCCGAGATTGAACGTATCCCCACCCACATCGAAGGACTCGACGAAAAAATGCAGGGCGGCATCCCACAGGGCCACATCAGCATCGTTGCAGGGGCTTCCGGTGCGATGAAGTCGAGCCTGACCTTCTCCATGCTCTACAACGCCGTCCTGTACGGGGAAACCAGCGGCATCTATGTCACCCTTGAACAAGGCAAAGACTCGCTCCGCTCACACATGGCCAACATGGGCATGAACGTCGATGACCCCCGCGTCCGAAACCGAATTGCCATCATCGATCTGGCCGACCTGCGTGTCCAGCTCGACGAACAAGGCATGAGCAACCGAGTGGACTGGATGGGGCAACTCATCAAGCAGTTGACGTCGTACCGCCAATCGATTGGGTTTGAACTCCTGGTCTTCGACTCGCTGGGAGCCTTCTTCACCCTCACAAAAATGGAAAACCCACGCGATGAAATCTTCCGTCTTTTCGAAGCCGTTCGCCGACTTGAGTTGACGTCGTTCTTCATCTGTGAGATGACCGGTGAAGACCACAAGCAGTTCGGTGAGTACGGTGTTGAGGACTACCTCTCGGACGGCGTGATGCATCTTGTCATGGAGCGCAGCGGAGACGATGTCACCCGAAAGTTGGGCATCGTCAAAATGCGCCACACCAACCACGTGCTGGGCTACAAGCCGTTCAACTGGAAAGAGAACGAACAGCGTTTCACCATCGTGTGAAATCACTCAACGGTTACCGACTTGGCCAGGTTTCGAGGCCGGTCGACATCACGGCCAAGGCGAAGCGCCGTTTCGTACGCCATCAATTGCAACGGCACGACCGTCAACAGCGGGGTCAGCCAAGGATGAATCGCAGGAACGGCAATGGAGACATCACCCTCCGAGGCGATGGCATCGCCCTTCTCGTGAATCAGGATCACTTTCGCCCCACGAGCCTTGACTTCGTGGAGCGCCGACATCGTCTTTTCTTTGAGATGGTCGTTGGGGGCGATGACAACAACGGGGCTTCCCTCCTCAAGGAGCGCGATGGGGCCGTGTTTCATCTCACCTGCAGGGTAGGCCAAACACGGAATATAGGCGAGTTCCATCAGCTTGAGTGCTCCTTCTTTGGCCACCGTTGCTGAAAGCCCTCGCCCGAGGAAGAGCACGGAATTGGCCCCGCACAGGAGGTCAACGGCTTCTGCGATGGGCCCAACATCCTCGAAATACGTCTCCATCAGATGAGGAGCCTGCTGGAGTTGTGCGATGAGTTCCCGTCCGTCGTCTTTGGACAGGTGTCGTGTCCGGCCAAGTTGCGTAGCGAAAATGGTCAGTGCAGCGACCATGTTGGTGAACGCTTTGGTGGACGCCACCGATTGTTCAGGCCCGGAGTGAATGTAGACGCCTTGACCACAGAGGCGCGCGATGGTGGAGCCCACAACGTTGACGACACCAAAGACTTGGCCGCCTTTGAGTTTGATTTCTTTCACCGCTGAGATGGTGTCCGCTGTTTCTCCTGATTGAGAAACGGCGAGGTAAATGGCCTTTGGATTGATGACCGTGTCGTTGTTTCTAAATTCGCTTGAGATGTGGGCGACGGCTGGAATTCGACCCATTTTTTCAATCAGCATTTGACCGATTTCTGCAGCGTAGGCAGCCGTGCCGCATCCAAGCAAACGAACATGCGGGGCTTGCACGAGGGCGGAATGGTCGAGTCCCATGCCACCGAGGCGACCGGTGCCCATGTCCCGGTCTACACGTCCGGAGATGCACTGGCGAAGGGCGTCGGGCTGCTCATAGATTTCTTTGTACATGTAGTGGGGTGCATCGCCGAGTTCGGCCTCACCCCACGCATCTTCCAACACCGTAATGCTGGGCTCAACACTGTGCCCCTTCATCGATGTGATGCTGAACGAGTCGCGATGAATCACCGCAACGTCCCCGTCCTCGAGGTACACGACGCGCTGGGTGTGGGCGGTGAGTGGATGAGGATCACTTGAAACGAAGGTCTCGCCATCGCCTTGGCCGATGATCAGCGGTGAGCCGTTGCGGGCACAAATGAGCATGTCATGATCTTTCAGTAAGATGCAAAGCCCCCAGGTTCCGCGCAGGCGGCGAAGCGTTGATTGAACCGCCTCAAGGGGAGTGGCGGCCTTCTCCAACTCAAGGGCGATCATTTGAGCGATGACCTCTGAATCGGTCTCGCTGATGCACGCGATTCCACGAGCAGCCAGGCCTTTGCGAAGTTGCTGGAAATTCTCAATGATGCCGTTGTGAACGAGATGAACCCGGTCGTTTTCCGAGGCGTGTGGGTGCGTGTTGACCTGCGTCACACCGCCGTGGGTGGCCCAACGGGTGTGTGCGATACCGAGCGTTCCTTCGACGGTTGGTGGAAGGATGGCTTTGAGGTCGGCCACTTTGCCCACCGTTTTGTGGGTCTCAATGCGACCGTCATGTTCGACAGCGACACCGGTTGAATCGTACCCGCGGTATTCCAACCGCCTCAAGCCTTCCACGAGGATGGGGAGCGCCTGTTGGTGCCCGAGGTAGCCAAAAATGCCGCACATGATGAAGCCTCACAGATCGAAGGTTTCGCCACATACAGGGCACGACACCCGCTTGAGCATCAAATCCTTCACGGCAAAGGTCGCCTGACAGGAGGGACAGGTCGCGTCCCGCTTCAGGTCCGGCAGTGGCAGTGCCGGCGCGGGCAGCGGGGCCGATGGGTCGAGTGGAGGCAAGTTGGCCATGGGAAGGGGTGGAAGTGCGCCGGGAAGGGGTGGGAGGCCTTGTTGCAGGGCAGCCGCCATCTCGGACATCTCTCGCTGTTGTTTTCGCTTCATGCGCCGCTCAAGTCGAGCGTTGCCTTCGCCGTCCTCGAGTTTCTTCTCCAGTTCGGCCGAGAGGGTCGCTTCCTCATCGTCCATCACCGCCACAGGAGCCTGAATCGTGAGTTCCTCCTCCTCGTCTTCCACGGTCAACAACGGGCCAACATCGGTTTCAGGGGTGATCATGACTTCGACGAGTTCACCTTCTTCGTCGGCCATCTCTTCGAGTAACTCCTCCACTTCGTTTCGAGATCGACGCACGACCACGGCGATGGAAATGAGGAAGATGACCAGGACGCTGAGACCGAGGCCGAGGACACGCAGCTTCCCTTCCCTCGAGTCACCGGGGAGATAGTCCAGGAGCGTCTCAAGGGTGCTGGGGGATGACCCGACGTTGTTCGATGCTTCGGTGGAGACGACGTTGCTGAGACTCATCAACCCACTCGGCGTAATGGAGCAGAGAATGGTATCGTCTTCCATGACGCCGATGCCGAAGAGGAAGCCTTGGTCGATCATGTTCGACAACCCGTTGATGGGCTCTCCTGCGGCGTTGGTGATGAGCCCCAGACGGTGAACGGGACCGTTCAAGTTGATTTCATCGTGGTAGAGATAGAGGCCTTCGCTGCGCTGTGCCAAGGCCACATCGGTGGCGCCGGGAGCCAGCGACCGCTGCATGTTGCCCGACCACACCGAGTTGGTGTTGGAAACGACGACGTTGGACACTTTGCCCTGACCTTCAATCCAAGCGCCAATGACGCGGTCTTCCTCGTTTTCAACCATCACCTCAAGCACAGGCGAGGAGGCTTCGTCGCCTACAGAATACTGGAAACTCCATGAAGGAACGGTGTGGGGGCCGTGGGTGTACATCAGTCCGACACGCTCGATGCCCGAAACATCGTCTCGGTATTCTTGGTAGAGCAAGTGGAGGTATTCGTCGCCCAAACCGACGCCCAACGGTTGTGTATCTCCAGGTCGGATGTCGATGTCGGACAGCACGGTGATGGGGCTGGACCATGACGTTCCTTTGTCAGGGGAGGTGGATGAAATGACGAACAGCGAAGTGACGTCTTGCCAAGACCCTCCCGTCGAAAGATCTCGATGATAGCCCGCAAGCACCATCGTGTCGTCGTGTTGGTCAAAGGCGAAACTGTAGTAGGAACCTTCCGAAAGTTTGAGCGCCGGCATGTGGTAGTGCTTCGGCGTGGTTTTGCCACCTGAGGAAATCGACGTCATGGCGATGTCGGTGAGGATGTAGCCTTCAACACTGAGGGAACGACGGGTCCAAGCGACCTGAACCAACCCGTCATCTCGCTGATAAGCAGCCAGCTCACCGCCCCAATTCTCTTCCAGCACCACGCCGCCGACCATCACCAGTCTGGAGGTGATGGTGCGCGCCCGAAGTTCCCCGTCGATGGTGGTGAAGAGGAGTCCTCCGTCGTTGAGGCCAATGAATTCGACCGGTACTTCGCCGGTTGCCAAATCAATGCCGACACGAGAACCTTCTCGAAGATCTGCAACGGTGACGTTGAACAAGAGTTCGTTGTGCTCAAGTTCAACCCCCGAACCGCTCAAGACTGCGCGATACGAGACCGAACCCACCTCATCGTGCACGTCTTCGAATTGGGCATAGGCGTAGCCTGACGTGGTGCTTGAGCCCGGCACGAGGTTGAGCGATTGGTCCTTGAGGCGCTGCCACCCAATGTCTTCGATCAGCCGTTCCAAACCGAGGTTGAGGTTGCTCGCATCCGTTTGACCGAGGTTGTCGACGCGTATTTTGATGCTGTAGGGTGCATCAGGAACCGGTACATCCGGCGTGGTGCGTGAGGCACCTGGGAGGAATCGAAGCATGGGTTCCACCGGCCGTTCATCAACCGTGAAACTGAACGTGTACGTGTTGTCGCTTCGGTCGGGGTCTTCGTAGAGTTGAGTCGGGTCAAGGGAAAGGGTCACGTCGTGGGTACCCGGTTCGGTCGCCCACCAGTACAGTGTGACCTGAGCGCTTTCCCCTTGTTCAAGGGACGTGACCTTTCCTTCTGAGGGGTAGGTGGTTGAATCGCTCCCTTCGCCTTCCAGCGTCAGGTACACCTCATTGGCGTCCAAGTCGCCAATGTTTCGCAGCCCAAATCGCACCTCAAGGACGGTCCCTGCCACGGCGTTGTTGACAGGGAGGCCGCCGTCGTAGACGCCAACGGTTCCGGTGAACGCAAAGTTTGGAGCCGCCGGCAAATTGTCCACCTCGTACGTCCGTTTGACTGCGTCACTGACCACGCCACTGGCGTTCACCATGCGCACGCTGATGCGGTGAGAACCGTCGCTTACCTGCGTTGAATCCCATGTGAACGACCAGTCTTGGACGCCTTCTTCTTGCTCGGTGAGTTGGTCACCGAGTTGCCAGTCATCACCGTCGATCTTGTATTCCACTCGATCGTGATCGAGACCTTCAACGGTACCTGAAAACAAAACGGACCCAACGAGTGCCGTACCGAGCGGAGGCTCGCTGATGGACACCGTCATGCGGGCGAAGCGAACGATGCGAATGTCGATGACGGAAGCTTCGCCAGCCTCGTTAAGTGCACGGGCGTAGACGAGGGTGTACGACTCGTCGGGATCGACCCAGTCATCATCAACGGTGATGTCGAAGTACCAGTCCTCCACCGTGCCGTCGGTGCTCAACCAGTTGGTGAGTTCATCGCTGTCGCCGTCGTCGTAGAACTGTTCAAACTTGACTTGGACCTCGATGTAGTCGTTTTCGCTGGTATCGGTGGTCCCTTCAACGGAGAGTGTGTTGCCGGCAAGGTGCAACGATTGGTTCACTGGCGCCGTCATGGACACGTCTTCGCCAAGGCCGTCTCCACCGGGGGGCGGGTCAATGATGATGCCACCGCTGTCTTCGAGCGGTGTGCAGGAGCGGTCCAGCACCCTGTCAAGGGCGCACGACGCATCGACCAATCCAAAGCCCCACTTCTCGTTCCATCGGTTGGAGATGTCCGGTTCGGTCGCCGAACCTCGGGCTTCTGAAGAGTTGCGGAGAATGTTTCGGATTTCTTCCGGCGAGAGCGAATCGTCGGCTTGCAAGAGGCTGGCAACAATACCGGAAACCAACGGCGTGGCCATGCTGGTCCCGTCTTTGGAGTCGTAGCCGTTGTCGGCGAGTGGGCGTTCAGGTTGACCGGGGAAGGAGGGCCCAGTGGCTGCCGTGGCCGAAGTGATGCCCGAACCGTACGAGGTCAAATCGGGCTTGAGTTCATCCCATTCGTCGTCATCGCCGTCGTCCAACCGAGGACCCCAGTTGGAGTAGGAGGCCATCACGTCGTCGGTCCGGTTGACGGTGTTGCGGTCGTTGACGGCACCGATGGAAATAGCACCGTCTGCGCTGGCGGGCGAGGGAACGCGCTTTGTTCCGTCGTTGCCCATGGCAACCACACATACGATACCGGCGTCTCGGGCGTCGTTGACCAATCGAGCCTCTGCCCCTGAGCCGTTGTCGCCTTCGTCATCGGGGTTGAGGGGGCTGCTCAAGGAACCAAAGGACATGGAAGCAACGTCAATGCCTCGGCTGGATTCATTGTTGCCCCAGTCGGTGTCTTTGTTGTTGATCATCCATTGAATGCCGTTCAGCGAAGCCTGTGAGTTGGTTCCACCTGAATCGGTCAAGACCTTGATGTCGACAAGGTAAGCCCCCATCCCACTGCCGGTGTGCACCCGCTCGGCTCCACCCGTTCCTAAGGCGGTGGCAGCGACGTGCGTACCGTGGCCCTGCCCGTCGTCGGGGTCAACCGTACCGTCCGGGTTGGAGGCGCTCGAGGTGGCGTCGTAGCCTGCGACCCATTTTTGGTCGCTGTAACTGGTGGGGTCGCTGTCGGGGTCATCATCCACATCGTCAAAGTCGTTGAGCGCCCTGTGTTCGTTGTCAACACCGGTATCGAGCACCGCAATCACGACGCCTTCGCCGTTGTAGCCTCGAGCATAAGTGCTCGCCGAATACACCTCCGATGGCATCGCTCGGGCAGCCTCTGAGGCCACGCCGTTGAACGGCACCATGACGTTCTGCATCTCGACGACAACGACACCTGGAAGGTGATAGATGTCCATCAAGGCGCTGACAGGGACCTTGTCCACGACCACTGAATCGATGGAATTCATGACCTGGAACCACGCACCGTTGTCCTCACCCAGCCAACCGTGACTGTCAAGAACCGAGGTCAAGGCTTGGAGTTCACCCTCGTTGGGGGCCCAAGCATAGTCGACGACGATGGCGACGGTCTTGCGTCCGTCCGGGCCGATAACAGCGGTCGGGGAAATGGATTCTTCGCCTGCCAGAACACGCTGCAGCCGGTCATCCATGCCGTTCCAATCCAAGTCGGGACCGTAGCCAAGCCACCACATGTCGGGCTCGCTCGATGCACGGTCGCCACGCTCAATCATGCGAGTTGGGCGTTCGCACAGGTCTTCGCCACACATCAACGGGGGAAGACCTTCCACCAAAATGGGCGCTTCATGGTCCGCCACTTCCGTAGCGGCAACCGGGTTGCTCAGAAGGCCGCCGCTGACATCGGCCAGCAGCACCAGCAGAGCGAAGAGAAGGGCGCAGGTTCGCATGGCCGACCGTGGTGCAGTATGCATGGCTCACCCTCTCCATGCGTTGGAAGGCCTGCCCACCTTTGATTCTATCCTCCGATGTATCACGCTGTCCAGCGATTGGCACGTTTATCGAGGGGGCCATTCAAGATGCTCAGTTGTCGCTGAGCACTGAAGGTGGGGACCGGTTGACCGCTCAACAATGCCGAGAGGAGCTTCGCAGATCGGACACGTCCCCGCATCGGCAAGGTGGTCCATCCAAGCGGCACGTGTCTCGGGTTCATCGCTGGCCTGAATCAAATTCTTCAACGGTTCACGAAGGTGTTTGGGAACCTCCAAGCCCGCCGCCGTCCAGGGGTCCTCAATGGCCGAGAGGTCCGCCATGCTCGCCTTGACCTGCCGGCGTTTGGCAGAGGCGGCCGCACCTTGGCTGGGCCCACCGTCCAGCACGCCCAATTCGACTGGGCCACCTCGAGCGACCAACGGCAACACAGCGTAAGCCGCCACAAACCCACCGATGTGAGCCATGTGGGCGATGCCGCTGGAAACACCGGCATCCATGGTTGCAAGGGCGCGAACCAGCTCCAATCCGAAGTACAACAACGCAATGAACACCACCGGCCACGGACGAATCAACAAGAGCGGAAACGGAATCTCATCCCGTGGCCATCCCGCAAGGTAGGCGCCGAGAAGACCAAACGCTGCACCTGAGGCCCCGAGCGCAGGGTTGCCCGAATCAGCGTTGAAGGCGACCCACCCGAGGGAGCCACCCAACAGACCGATGACGTAGACGATGGCATAGCGCTTGGAACCCAGCCGCTGCTCGAGCGGGACACCAACCAGGGCAAGAATGATGACGTTGCCAAGCACGTGCATCATGTCGCCCTGGCTATGAAGGAACCCAGCGGTGGCGAGCGTGTGAAAGAACGCAGGGTCGGAGGTTCGGACCGGGACCAACACGAAATCGCTCCACACCCAATATTCGACCCAACCGTAGGTGGCGAACATGGACCAGAGGACCTGTACGACCGCCCCCAACAGCACGCTGACCGTGATGCCCATGGCGACGGAGGTTCGGGTCTTGGCCGCATAGACGATGGGAGCGACCACCGCCACGAACCAAAGGCCGAGCACGAACCACTCCGCTGGAGCGAAGACGGACATGGCGAAGCCCATGAGAACGGGTCAGGCTCCCACTCTTTTGAGTTGATGTGTCGGAAGAGCAAAACAGGAGGGTTCTTGCTTGAACGGGGCGTGCCCGAACCATGGCCAAGCCCCTGCTCACCCTCAAGGACGTTCACGTCCGCAGGGGCATGAGCGTCGTTCTCGACGGCTGCTCGGTCTCCGTTGATTCGGGTCAAACCGTGGTGCTCACGGGCGCCAACGGGGCCGGCAAGTCCACGTTACTGGAGGCTGCTGTCGGCCTCTTGCCACTGGAACAAGGGCGGGTACACCACGATGCGACCGTGATCATCGATGCTGATGGACGGCGAAGAACCTCCCCCCTCACGGTGGGGACCGTTTTGCAAAAAAACGGCATGCTGGGCAGTGAAGTGGTCATCGAACATCTGCAGTGTGCCATGAGCATGAGCGGTTCCACGGTGAACGCTGAGCCGTTTCTCGAAGCGTTCAACCTGGCGCATCGTGCCAACGACATGGTGGCGCACCTCTCCCAAGGACAGGCCAGAAAGGTCGCTGTTTTGGCTGGCCTCTTGCCGGCCTTCGCCAGCGCCACACCTGCCTTGGTGCTGCTGGACGAACCCGATGCAGGCCTTGATGGAGCATCGGTGGACGTACTTTGTGGCTGGCTCGACCAGTTGCGAGGACATGGGCATGCCATTCTCATCGCCACCCACGACCAGCGATTGGTGGACCGTGCCACCCACACGGTGGATGTTGCCGAAGGCACGACGGCCCCTGCTCATTCCCCTTCGGAAACCACCCTGAGTGATCTTCAGCGTCAACCCACCAAGCCCACACGGCGAGCCGCTTGGGGCGTGAAGATGCATCTTCGCACCATGATGTGGCTCAACACCAACGGCATGGCGGGCTTGCTGAGCCTGGGCGTGCTTCTCGCCATGGGCTCGTTCATGGACGGATTGGATGAGATGCAACAACTCGGGTTCGTTCTCGCCCCCACCATGGCAATGGGATTGTGCGGCGAGCCGCTGGTCAGCGCGCTCCGAGAGGAGCGGGCGGCAGCGTGGTGGCGAGCCGTCAGCGGCGGGGAACCTCATGCGGGTTGGCTCCCCTTCGCTCTTGGTTTGGTGATGACACTGATGTCCGCCACCGCCCTCCAAGGCGTCCCTTCCATGCAGACCTTGATCGTGGGCTCGGCCCTCTGCGGCGTTGTGTGGCACGGCGTGGGTTGGATGCAGCGCTCAACGCAACGGCTCGCACGGCCCCAAGCGGTGTTTGTTGGCTTGCTCACACCGGTGTTGATCCTTCCCTACTCCTTGCTGCTCAGTGTTCTTTCGTGAGCCGAACACCAACTTCAAGGAGGACATACCGGCACATCGGCCCATGAAGTGGGGGGAGATGTTGCTGTTGCTCGGGTTCACCGGCATCGGAAGCACCCTCCTGCTGGCGTTGCTGTGGGCACCCAGCGTCTCGTTGGACGCCTTCGAATCACCTGCCGCTCAGCGTATTTTCTACTGGCATGTTCCCGCCGCTTGGGCGGCCTTCATCGCATTCGGCGCCCTGTTCATCGGTTCAGCCGGGTGGTTGTTTCGCCGGTCCGAATGGGCGTGGAGGCTCCATGTTGCAGGATCTGAAGCAGGCTTGGCCACCGGCCTCATGACCGTGTGGTCAGGATGCGTCTGGGGAGCAGCTGAGTGGGGGACACCTTGGGATTGGACCGATGTTCGCCTCAACACCTTTGGTCTGCTCACGTTGCTGGCCGTCTACGTTGTGCTGGGCCGAAACAGCCAACCCGACGGCGTGGAATCAAGGGATACGTTCGCAGCCTTCGGGCTGTATGGCTTCGTGCTTGTTCCGGTCACCTACATCGCTACACGCATCTGGACCATCCGTCATCCTGGCCCCGTAGTCGCCACAGGGGACGAGGGGTCGATCAACGGCGACATGGGCCTTGTCTTACTGCTTGGCGCGATTTCGTTCACTGTGTTCATCATCGGCCACATGCTGACGTCCATGCGGTTGACGGCGCTGGAGCAACGGCTTTCAAACCTGCAAGGCCAACACGACGGAGGAATCTGAATGGAAGGCATGACCTACCTCGCTGTGGCCTACCTCGGGATGCTGGTGGCCATCGCCCTGTGGACCTGGACGGTTGTCCAGCGAAGTCGTCGCCTTGACCAGCGCCTCCACGCCCTCGAAGGCGTGGCTGGCGTGGACGACCAACCCCGGAAATCCGATGATGAAGCCGAACACAAAGCGTAGTCTTTCAAAGGCACCAACACAGGACCGGCTTGGAGAGGCGCATGTCATCCCGACTCGGTGGGGAATTTTGCTTGGTCTGCGGGGCCGAGCCACCGTTGTTCGGCGACCGCATGTGCGAGCCCTGCCTTCGCGCCCGAACGGTGCTGGCGAAAGTTCCAGAAAACGTCCCTTGGGTGCGTTGCGCACGGTGTGGAATCGTAGAGATTGAAGGCAAGTGGGAGAACACCACCGAAGCCGAGGTGTGGGACGAACTGTTGCATCGAAACCTGGTGGTCCACGAACGAGCCGAAGACATCCAATTAGCGATGGAACCGGTCAAGGTCTCCGACCGACACACCCTGCTCCACATCCAACTGGAAGGCGTCATCGACGACTTGTTGTTCCAGGAAGAGCACACCATGCGAGCCCGAATGGCCAACGGGGTGTGTTTGACATGCACCCGGCGAGCGGGCAATTACTTCGAAGCCACCGTTCAACTCCGTTCAAGTGCACGCCGTCTGAGCGAGGAAGAATTCACCCGACTTCGAGCCACCTTGGACGATGTGTTGGACAAACTGTCCGACGATCCGATGTTCTTCATCACCAACGAAGGCCCGGTCACCGGTGGTTACGACGTGGTGCTGGGCAGCAAAGGCCTGGCACGCGCCTGGGGACGCCACCTGATCAGCGAATACGGCGGGATGGTCGTGGAAACCAACTCCACGGTGGGTCGAAAAGACGGCGTGGACGTGACCCGATTGACCTTGCTGTACCGCAAACCCGGCTACGAAATCGGCGATGTCGTGCAGTGGCGTCATCACATCTGGCGCCCGTCGGCTTGGACCAAAGACGGCGCCATCATGGAACGTGTGGACCGAAGAGAGCGAACCGGCGCGACGTGGCGGGATTTGGAACAAGCCAAAGTCCTCGCTCAGAAACATGAACTCGTTCATGTTGACTTCATCAACGAAGATGCATCTGTGGGCGAATTCCTTGACCCCACCACGTGGGCCATGGACGCCGTACGCCTTCCTTTCGACCATGCAACGGGAAGAAAAGGACTGCTCATCCGTCACGACGATGCATGGCTTGCCCTCCCGTTCATGGCGATTGATGAACCACCAACGCAGGAGGAGGCATGATGGAACCAGCAGCAGCACCGGAGCACGAGCCCACACTGGTTGACCTTGCTGACCGGTTGGACACCGAAGGCATGGTTGGATTCACCCAAGCGTTCCATGATGATTTGAAGCACGGGTTTGAGGCCGTGAATGCTGAACGCTACCCTTGGCTGGATGACCTTCGTCAAGCCCCCTGGAGCGGCGTGATTTGCCTTGGCATGGGCGGCAGCGCTGCCGGTGGAGATTTCCTCGCAGCCCTCACAGCCAACGAAGGTGGTTGCCCTGTCGTGGTGCATCGCGACTACACCTTGCCTGCGTGGTTCAACGCCACGTGGTTGGTGCTCGCGACCAGTCACAGCGGCAACACAGAAGAAACAGTCGCTGCTGCCGAAGCCGCCCTCAAGATGGACGCCACGGTTGTGGTGATTGCGACGGGCGGCGTCCTCGCCGGCCTGCCCGAACTGTTTCCTCGGTGTCACCTTATCCCGACCGTGGGCGGTCAGCCTCCCCGAACGGCGTTCGGCCACATCTTCAGCCGACAAGTGGCCGTGCTGGAACACCTCGGCCTGCTCACACCGCAGGCGGCGGAGGAACGGGTTGCAATGCTCGGGCGCCTGGGAGAAAACAACCTTCATTTCGACGTGCTCGCTCAGCCCGAAGGCGACATCGCCCTGCTCGCCGCAGCGCTGATGGAACAGCCGCTGGCCGTCATCGGCCCAACAGAGTTGGCACCTGCGCTGAACCGTTTCAAGAACCAGATGAACGAAAACGCCGCACGGTTTGTTCGTGTGGGCGTGCTGCCGGAAATGAACCACAACGAAAGCGTCGCATGGGGCGGCGTTGGACCGGACGCCGACCCTGAAACGGCCAATCAAGCCCTGCTCTTGCTCACGTGGCACGGCATGCACCCCCGTGTCAAACAGCGACTTGACTGGATGGTGGCGCATGCAACCACCGAAACGGCGTGGAATTTGGTCGGCGAAGGAACGTCGTTGCTGGAGTGCTTACTCTACCACTGTTTGGTCATGGACTGGCTCTCCATCACGTTGGCGTTCCTACACGGCAAAGACCCCGCCGCCATTGGACCCATCAACGCCCTCAAGGCGCACTTGAATTCGGTTCAGTAAAGCGGCCCGCAGATCAACCTGGGATCGGGATAAAGCGCCAACGCATTTTCCCGGTCTTCACCCTTGACCACTCCGGGCAGGTCCCCGTCTTCGGGTTCATGAAGGGACATCTGAACGTGAACGTGGGGTGGCCAGCCGCCGTTTTCGTGCTCCTCACCCATCACGGCCAAGACTTGGCCGCGCTCGAAGGAGGCGCCGGGTGACCAATGCGCAATGCTGTCCCAACTCAGGTGACCGTAGAGCACCCAGAATTCGCTTGCATGGTCGGCCAAAGGCCCTCCGACCTGGGTCGGGAGTCGAACACGATGCTTGGTGATGAGCGTCGGCCCGTAGGACCCGTCCTCATCGTTGACCGTGATGGCCACGACCGTTCCGGCCTCAAAGGCATGAACAGGTGTGCCGGCAGGCCCGCCCAAATCAAGGCCAACGTGGTGATCTCGCTCACCCCCGAAGAGTTCGGTGGTGTACATGGCAGGGCGGTGCTCGTCGTAGCGGCCCACCGAATAGCGATGGGGAGCCGACCAGCTATCTGGGCTCGGCCGGGTGAAGTCGTGAACCCAATACGGCTCGTCAAACACCACGGTGGGGTGGAACGGCATCGCTTCGCTTGACGCCATGAATCATCGTTTGGTCGGTTCTACTTGAGGTTTCGGAGAAGCATCAAGGCATGGGTAGGTCGTGGCGCAGTCATGCTCGCCACTGCGCTGGTCGTTTTGGCCCCGAGCATCATGCCCGGCTGGGCGTTGAGTTCGGTGCTTGACGGGAGCGGCGACCGTTTTCGGAAGGCACTTCTCGCTCCTGCCTTGGGGCTGCTCCTCTTGTTCGGCGTCTCGGGCTTGCTGGTCGTGCTCGACCTGTGGTCTCCCGTGTTGCTCGGCGTGCTGCTGGTCGGGCTGAACATCGTCGCCTATCGACTGATTCATCAACGCCACGAAGAGGTTGCCAAACGAACCCGCTGGCAACAGCTTGAGGCCGCCATGCACGGGGAGGTCGCCGAGGAAACAACCGCCCCTTCCTTGAGCGAAGAGGCGGAGATTCAGCTGAAGTTTCAACGCCATCGGTCAACCGTGCTCTACGCCTTGAGCATGGTGGTCGCTGCGTCTGCCCTCCTGTCGCCGTTGCTCCAATCGCTCCCGTTTGGGGTGGACTGGATCGGGTTTGCCATGCTGACCCAACAGCTCGTTCTTGAGGGAACGTTGTCCCTTCCCGGCACCAACGAGGGGTTCTGGACCTACCCGCCCGCCTTCCCGTCCACGGCTGCTTGGGTGGCCATCATCACCGGCCTTGATGCGGGGCGGGCCGTCTTCCAACTTGGCCACTACACCCTCTTCGTGTTGTTGTTGGGGATCATGGGCGCCATGGACCGCCACGGTGCGGGGGCCTACGCCATGTTTGCGATGGGGCTTGGACTTGGCCTCTTTGCGAAAACCTTCGATTCCGGCTTCCCGAGCGTGGCCAGCCAACTCGGCTTGGTCGTTGGGATCCTGGTCCTGTTTCGCCACGCCGACCAGCGTCATCGCCATCACACGCTGGGCTTGTGTTTTGCGCTGTTCTCCGTCTCACTGATTCACCCCACCGGCGCCATTTACCTCGCCCTGCTCCTCTTGAGCCACGTCCTCCATGGGCTGGCGTTGGACGATGAGGAGCACCACGAGCGACTGCGTCGATTGGCTTACATCGCCTCCGCCTTCATCACCGTGGGCTTTGCCGTCGCCCTGGTCGTGATGGCGCCTCGGCTGTTTGACGAGGCGGTGTTTTCGGAATACGGTTGGCAGGGCGGAAAGCCACTGCTGGTCTACAACGGCGTCCTGTTGGTGGTGGCAGCGGTCGCCGCGTTCGGCCTTCGAACCACCCTCGAGGGGCGCATCGCCATCACGTGGTTCGCCTTGCTTTGGGTGCTCAGCGTTGTGCATCTGATCGAAGGTTTGCGCAACGTCCCCGTGCTCTCCTTGCTGTCCTACACATTGTATTCCATGGCCCTTCACGCCTACCATGTCCCGCTGGCCGTCTTGGTGGCGTGGTGGATGTCCCCGCACACGGCCCTCACGCCGGTGAACGAAGAGGCCTCCACTGAATGGACCATGCCAACAGGCGTCAGAACCGTTGTGGTGGGCCTGGTGTTGGTTGGCGCCATGGGCGCACAATCGGTGGCGTTGAGCCTGTCCAGTCACGAAGAACTTCTGGCCGTTTCCCCCGGAGATTTGGTGTTGAGGGACGCCCTTGACGGCATCGACGGTGCCGTCTACACGGAAAACATGCATTGGGGCTATGTTTGGAACGCACCGGTTGGCGTAGCGATGACCTCCATCCCCACCTTAGGCCTCGTCCACATTGACAGCAGCCAGCAGGCCGCTGCGACCCAAGCAATGTTCTACGACAACATCACCTACTTCATGGAACACAACATGCTCCACGCCCTCACCTCACCGATGGGCACGATGCAGTGGACCCTCGCCACCTCACCTTACTGGGGTGTGGCGGCTGAATCGGACGGCGCTACCTTGTGGCGTCTTCACCCCGATGGCGATGCACAACAACACCTGCTCGACGGGATTGAGGAGGAGGACTGCACGGCCTGCATCACGCGGCTGGACCCGTGGCGCGATCACAAATTCAGGGACCCGTTGGGGCTGGGCGAAGACCGGCCCTTCCTGCCAGAAGGTACGGAAGGCAACCTCTCTGTGGTCACTCCAGAGGGCGCCGTGAAGATGTGCATGACCTACGAGGTCATCGGAGCCACCGGGGGGTTGTATTTGCGTGGACCTGAAGGATTGGACCGACCCTATCACGGCCTTCGTTCGGATGCCGGCTACCACCAGGCATGTTTCGGTGTGGACGACCCAACGAGGCTCACTGAGGTGCAAATTGAGTGGGACCGTGATGAACCGGACCGCTGGCTGAACCCGCTCGGCTTGTCGGGCAGGGACACGGTCTTGTTCGACCGAACCGGTGTGAAATTCCACTGGTTGACGTGGATGATCGAGGAATGAACGGCAAACACCATGTGCAAGGGCAACAAGCCCGGTCCATGCAGCACCTCGTCGTCCTGCTCCCAGTGCTCAACGAAGCGCTTGGCTTGGCGTGGGTGTTGGACCGCATTCCTTACGCTCGCCTCAAGCGCAGCGGCTACCGCACCACGGTGCTGGTGATGGACGGCCACAGCACGGACAACACGCCCGATGTGGCCGCCGAGTACGGTGTGATGGTTGTTGACCAGGACGACACGGGCAAGGGCAGTGCCATTCGGCATGGCTTCCGCAAGGCGGTGGAACTGGAAGCCGATGCCGTGGTCATGCTGGACGCCGATGGCACCTACGCACCGAGGGAAATGATTCGCCTCCTGCGCGGCCTCGATTCGCAAGAAGTGGTGATCGGCGACCGTTTGAACGGCCGAATCGAACCCGACGCCATGACGCGACTCAACTTCGTTGGCAACCACCTGCTGACCTGGATTGCCACCGCTTTGTTTGGCACCACCACGTCCGATGTTTGCTCGGGCTATTGGGCCTTTAGCCGGGACGCCATTGACCAACTTCATCTCAACAGCCAGTCGTTTGAAATCGAGGCCGAAATGTTCGCCAGCATGGTCCACCGAAGGGTTCCGTTCGGCTTTGTCCCCATCACCTACGGACCAAGATTGGGCGAAGCCAAACTTGGTTCAACGGCCGACGGGTGGCGCATTTTGAGAAAACTCATCACGCGTCGTATCTTCCCCGAACCGCTGCCATAGGGCTTGCCAAGCACTCAAAACCAATCCCGAAGTGGCGGCACCATGGAACGCCTCAAGGTAGCCGTGCTGGGGGCCGGTGGCTTGGTGGCACAGCGCCTGCAGCAGCGGTTGGCTCACCACCCCTGGTTCGACCTCGCTGCCGTGGCCGGTTCAGCCCGCTTCCTCGGCCAGCCACTCAGCGGTGTGCCGTGGGTTCTCGAGGAAAAGCGACCTGCCCTTCCCGACCTTACCGTCCTGGATGTCAACGACCCCGCCGTGGTTGAACGGCTCATCGACGAGGGCGTGCGGGTTGCGTTTTCAGCCCTTCCTGCAGCGGAAGCTCGACACCTCGAACCGATGTGGGCCCAGGCTGGCATCTCGGTCTTCTCCAACGCCAGTGCTCACCGTCGTGTCGAGGGCATCCCGTTGGTGATTCCTGAGATCAACGCCGAAGCGCTGCAACCACCAAGAGGCGGCGTGTTGCGCCATGCCTGCGCCACGAATTGCACCTTGTTGCCCTTGGTGTTCCCGCTGGCAGCCATCCACCACGCCTTCGGCTTGGAAGCCTACACCATGCGAAGCGAGCAGGCCCTCTCTGGCGGTGGCCATCCGTACATGACTCGGGCCCTCAACGAAGGCAGCGTCGATGCAGACATCCCCGGCGAAGCCGAGAAAACCGGCGCCGAGTTCCGCCATGTCCTCGATTGGGACGGATCATCTCACCTCACCTGCCAGCGCATCATGCGGGCTGATGGCCACCATGTCTTCGTTGAGGCCACGTTGTCACAGCCGACGGACGAAAACGCGCTGCGCGGCGAATTGACCAAGTGGTCAATGCGTCAACGCCTCCACGACCTCCCCAGCGCTCCCAGCCAACCGCTGATGGTGGAAGACAACGTGGACGTGAACGCCCATCTTTTCGCAGACGGGAGCGCGTACCCGACTCAACCCGACCCCGCTGTTGACCTCAAAGCGGGCATGGCGGTGGTGGTGGGCAACATCGAGATGCCGGACCCAACCACGGTCCGCTTCCAAGCCTTCAATCACAACACCCTGAGAGGTGCGGCCGGGGGCGTGGTTCTTCTGGCAGAACTCGCCTACGCCATGGAATTGATGCCGTCCATTGGACCTCACCCGTAGGGTAAAAGGTCGGAACCACCTCCTCGTTTCGGGTGCCGAGATGGGAATAACCGCCATGATTCCGGACATGACCATCGGTCAACTCATGAACGAAGCCGCCGCCCGCTGGGGCGAAATTTGGGACCCGCACGCCACGCGCATGACCCTGCTGCTGCTCTGTCCACGAAAGGAACGCAAGATGATGGAGCTCCACGGCGACATGATCGACCACGGCCAACCCGTCGTTTCCGTGTTCCACCGACCCCGCGCCGAAGCCCACCTGCTCGAGGAACAAGGGTTTGACCCGCGGGCAGCCTCCTTCATGTTTGTCAACATCGCCACCGCCGACATGGGCCCGTGGATGCAACAACTGGTGAACAACGAGGGTTGGCTCCGAAATTCCATCCAATTGGCCTCCACCCCGTTCTCGGTTGGCCTTCCATCCCAGCGCCCCTTTGAGGCCCTTCAGACCCTCTGTTTCCGCCACCCCTCGCTCCCTGTCCTTGAGCAGTACTTCCTGCCCTTCCCCGCTGAATCGCTGCCCGGCAAGTGCTTCGTGAGCCTGCCCCGCCGAGCCGCCGCAGAAATGGCACGGCAGCAAGCCGAAGTCCTCGGTGTAGGCCGCCTCGAAAAGCCTGCACCACCCGAGCCTGAGCCCGTTGCAGCGCCCGCTCCAGCTTCTGCACCCGAACCTCGTGAAGCGCCCGTTGCTCAAACGGCACCTGATCCCGAGCCGGAACCTCCGGTGGACGATTTGGCAACGCCCGAAGACGAGAGCGTGGTTGCTGCCCAGCCCGACGTGCCCCTGCCACCGTCAGCTTCTCCCGAACCTGCGCCGCCCGCTGAAGAAGCGAGCGTGCCGCTCCCGCCCTCAGCGACCGACAGCCCCGAAGAAACCGCGGGAGAGCCCGCTGAAAGCGCACCCGCGGAAGATGAAACCAAAGCGTTGGAACTCCCGGACGTGGTGGAGGAAGCGGTTGAGATTTCTGAAATTGAAACCGAACTTCGCGCCTTCTTCCAGGAACTCATCGACGCAGGTGTTGAGCCATCGGCTTTCATGGACGACCCCCGATGGGAAGACATCAGCGAGCGAGCCATCGCCGAAGGCCTGGAGACGTGGCCCATCCTTTTGCAGATGACCGCCATGGAATGAGAAGGTTGAAATCAAACGCTCAAGAGGT
>DAET01000039.1:0-3480 GCA_002497765.1 Euryarchaeota archaeon UBA486 | reverse complement strand
GATGGGACCCGTTTCTGCCGTTTCTGTGGCAACCAGCAGCCCGGTGAACAACTCCTCCAGCGCTTGAGAATTGAGGCTCAACAGATTCACGCCATGCGCCTCCAAATGCAGTCCCAACAACCGCAGGGCAACCCCTACCAGCAGCGTCGTTGGTGAACGGCATGCGGCCGAAGCACCTGGCCATCCAGTTGTCAAAACTGACGCCTCACCCGTGCAAGGATGTCACGCTCGAACAGTACGCCACGGAAGGCGACCTTGCGGCTTACTGGATGCTGGCCGTTGACCAGTTGGACGGCCTCGAAGGCAAGGCTGTGGCCGATCTCGGTGCAGGAAACGGCATCCTCGGCATCGGTGCCTTGTTGTTGGGGGCCCGTCGTGTCGTCTTCGTTGAAACCGATGAGGAGGCCCTTGAGGTGCTTCGCTCCAACGTGGCCTCGCTGGAGGGGGGCCTCGCCGACAGAGCTGACGTCATCGCCGCTCGTGTCGGCCATGATAACATTCCACTCAATGACGTAGACCTGGTGGTCATGAACCCGCCATGGGGCGTCCAGCGCGAACGGGCCGACCGCCCGTTCTTGGAGGCCGCTTTCACCTCAGCGGGACGGGCCGTTCACGTGCTTCACAGCGACCGAGCGTCCCACGTGGAGGCCGTGGCTGCATCCCATGGCTGGGAGGCGGAAGCCGTGTTGCGAACCGAATTCCGCCTTCCACCAACCTACGAACATCATGCCAAGCGAACCGGTACCACCGACGTGCAATGCTGGCGGTTCCACCGAACGGGCGACGCCAAGCTCCTGCACGAAACCGATGAATGACCCGTATGGGGGGTTCAAAAGGAAGGAGCCCTCGCATCAAACCAGCGAACGGCGTGCGACCCACCTCGGGCCATGCCTGCGACAGGAATGAGAAACATGACGGCGAGCCTCGTCACCCCAGGAAGCATCATCGCCAAAGAGGGCGAACACGAACACGGCGAAGGAACCACCCTCGCTGACGGCAACATCGTCTCCACCGTGGTCGGCTACGTCCATGTCGACAACGGCTCCATTTCCGTATCGGCCTCCAAACCCATCGTAGCACCGGTCATTGGCGACACGGTGCTGTGCGAGGTGGTGAAGCTCAACGAGAAGAACGGTGAGGCCATGATTCTCGCCATCGAAGGCAAGCCCGGCTCCATTCAACCTCAGCACCTCTACGGCCAGTTCTTTGTCACTGGTCTTGTTGACCGCTTCATGCACCAAACCTCCGATGCCATGCGCCGACGAGACGTCTGCCGAGCCGTCATCAAGGAAGTCGAACCCGTGGTTCGCCTTGACTTCCGAGAGCGGGACGACTGCGGCGTGCTCCACGCCATTTGCCCCTCGTGCGGTAACCACCTGCACGCGGAGTTGGACGGTGATTGGAACGTCAAGTGTTCTTCCTGCGGCTACCAATCCTACCGCGCCCTCGCCGACAACTTCGGCGCTGGCTGGGCTGAACTCGACCAGGGTGCCAGCGCCCTCAACAACTCGGGCAAGCGCTGGGGCGCTGCGGCCGAAGCCATGTTCGCCAAGGGCCCTGCCGGACGGGCCACCTTCATCGCTGCCGACGTCCGTGAAGATGGTCGAGAGCGCACCTACTTCCGTTTCGAAGGCCAAGGGGGTGGGCGTGGCGGCGGTGGCCGACAGCGAGCCGCTCCCGGCACCCGTCTCTTTGTGGGCGGCCTGCCCCGAGAAATTGGCACCGACGAACTCCGCGATCTGTTCAAGGCCCACGGCGACATGACCGATTGCGTGGTTCTGACCGACGACGCCGGCGTGAACCGCGGGTTTGGCTTCGTCACCTACGCCGAGAAGGCCATGGCTGAAGCCGCCATCAAGGCCCTTGACGGTCATCGTATCAACGGTCGACGCATCGGTGTCCGCGACGCTGACGACGACAAGAAGAAGGGCGGCAAAAGGGAACGAAAGGAGCCCGAGGGTCTCAAACTCTACATCGGCAATCTGCCGTTTTCCGCCACGCAAGACCACCTCAAGGAACTCGTGGGCGCCCACGCGACGGTCAACGAAGTCATCCTTGCCACCGGCCCCGGTGGCAAGGCCAAGGGCTTCGGGTTCGTGTTCATCGCAGAGAAGGACAAGGGCGATGCTGTCGTGGCCGCCATCAACAACACCGAACTTGAAGGTCGTAAGATCAAGGTCGACATCGCCAAGGCCAAGGGCGGCAAAGGCGGCGGTCGAGGCGGCAACCGAGGCGGCGACACCGGCGGGAAGTCAGCCCGTGAACTCCAAGCCCTTCGAGAAGAAGGTGAAGGCGGCAAGAAGCGCAAGCGACGCCCACGCCCGAAGAAGGATTGAAGGCGGCACCCCTGCCCCTTGAGCCATGGTTGAATCCTCCGAGCCACGCTGGTTGGTCTTGGACGGTTACGAAGACGAACCTGCGGCCTTTGGCGTCCCACCCTACGTCGGCTTTCACGTCCGGTACGTCTGTGGCGTGCTGGAAGCCGCTGGTCTCGACTACGAGTACCTGACCGTTGACCGCTATCGGCAGACCCTCAAGACTGACCCGGAATCCATTGCAAGGCGTCTGAAGGATTGCCTCGGCGTGGTCTGCATTGCTGGTGCGGTCGTCCCCGGGAAATACTTGCGGGGCACCCCCATTTCTCTCAAAGAAACCCAGACCCTCATCCGAAACCTACCCCACGGCACACCCGCACTGTTTGGTGGCTGGGCGATTCGTGGATGGAAGCAACAGGGCTGGACGCCGCTTCGGCCCAACCTCTTCCTCGCTGTTCAGGACACTGACGCCACGTTGCACCACTTCCTCGAAAAGGGTGAGTGGAAACATCAGCGCAGGACGGCCGAGCAGTGGACGGCATGGGCACAAGCGGGTGCTGCAAGCAAAGCCGTGAGCGACCATCCCGACCTCGGCAGCGAAACGGAACCCGGGCCGTTGACGTACGAGGTCGAAGTCTACCAGGGCTGTGTGCGCTACAAACGAGGATGCAAATTCTGTATTGAGCCGAAGAAAGGCGTCCCGATTTGGCGGACGCCGGAGGACATCATCGAGGAGGTGCGCATCGCCCACGAAGCCGGCGTGCACCATGTCCGCCTGGGCGGCATGACCGACACCTACACCTACATGGCCGAAGGCGTGCGTGAACTGGAATACCCCGTGCCAAATCCCGAACCGATTGCAAAGTTGCTTCACGGCCTGCGAGAAGACGAGCGCCTCGGCATCCTCCACACCGATAACGGCAATCCGTCCATCATCGCTGAGAATCTGGAACCCTCCGAGGAAATCACCAAGACGCTCGTGGAAACCCTGTCCGACGGCGCTGTGCTCTCCTTTGGTTTGGAATCGGCCGACCCCAGCGTTCACGAAGCGAACTGGCTGAATTGCGACCCCGCCCAACTCAAGACGGCGATTCGTCTCATCAACAAGCACGGCAGCGTGCGAGGCGAGCGAGGCCTGCCCAAACTGCTGCCTGGACTCAACTTC
>DAET01000020.1:41683-51869 GCA_002497765.1 Euryarchaeota archaeon UBA486 | reverse complement strand
GTTCGGTCGAACCCCACGCACCCGCACCCAAACGAAGCCGTTGAGCCCAATCGCCGTCTCGACGTCCGCCCTTTTTGGCGATCAGTCGTCGTTTTCCATCGCTTCCTGTGGTCGTCCCGGTGATGGTGGCGTCCTCGGTTTCACCCATCACGGGTAGGGCCTTGACGATGGTTTTGGGCGTGATGCCGAGGGCTTCGTTGTTAGCCTGTTGTCGCTGGCGACGCTCGAGCGTTTGGCGAATGGCCGCCTCCATCGCAGGCGAAAACCCGTCGGCGTAGAGCAGCACCTTGCCGTGCTGGTTTCGAGCGGCCCGACCGATGGTCTGGAGAAGACTGCGTTCGTTTCTCAAGAAGCCCTGTCGGTCAGCGTCAAAGATGGCCACCAAGCTCACCTCGGGAATGTCCAGACCCTCACGCAGGAGGTTGATGCCGACGATGACGTCGATATGGCCGAGGCGAAGGGCGTTGATGATCTCGGTTCGCTCGATGGTGTCGATTTCTGAATGCAGATGGTGCGCCTTAACCCCCATGCGATTGAGGTAAGCCGCCACTTCCTCGGCGAACTTGATGGTCATGACCGTCACAAGGCATCGTTCTCCGCGCTCAATGCGCAGGTTGATCTCCGTCAGCAGGTCATTGACTTGGCCGGCTGTGGGACGAACTTCGATTTCAGGGTCGAGCAAGCCCGTGGGGCGCAACTCCATTTTGGCGATGCCTTGGATGCTTTGCAGCATGTCATACATCGATTCGGCCTCGGGGTGCTTTTTGGCCAAATCAGGCTCTCCTGCTCCACCGCCGCTCGGAGAATGAAGCAGGCCGTTGGGAACGGTTTGTCCGGTGATTTCACAGAGGTGTCGAAGTTCTCGTTCGCCTGGCGTGGCAGAGACGTACACCATCTGAGGCACCAGGCTCTGGAACTCAGGAAGTTTGAGCGGGCGGTTGTCCGCTGCGGTTGGTAGACGGAAGCCGTGGGTGATGAGGCTCTCCTTTCGAGACCGATCACCGTGGTACATCCCACCGACCTGTGGCAGACTCACGTGGGATTCGTCCATGATGACGAGGTACTTCTGCGGATCACCGTGGAATTGATTGGCGCACGCAGCGAAGAAGTCAAGCAAGCAGTACGGGCGCTGGCCGGGTTCCCGACCGTCAAAGTGGAGCGAATAGTTCTCCACCGACTGGCAGTGCCCAATTTCACGAAGCATTTCGAGGTCATACTCGGTTTTCTGCTCCAAACGGTAGCGCTCAAGTTCCTTGCCCTGCTTGGCAAACCACTTGCTGCGCTCGTTGAGTTCTTCCTCGATGGATTCCAGGGCCGCCTCGAACCGTTCGGGGCTGGTCATGAAGAATTCCTTCGGGTGGATCCACGCTTCCTCGAGCGTGTCAAGCGCCTCCCATGAGACCGGGTCACAAATTTGGATGCTCTTGATGCCGTCAAAATCGAACACAATGCGAAGCGGGTCGTCGCGGCTTGGCATCCATATGTCGACCACTTCGCCTCGCACTCGGCACTCGCCACGCTTCAGGTCCGTGGTCGTCCGACGGTATTGGAGTTCGATCAGTTCACGCAGGAGGTCACTGGTCTCGATCGCCTGACCAACATGGCAACGCAGATGGTATTCGAGGAATGTCTCGGGAGGGTTGAGACCGTAAATGCACGACACCGACGACACCACGACGCAATCGGGACGGGACACCAGTGAAGCAACAGCGGCAAAACGTTCCTGCTCGATGCGCTCGTTGATGCTCAACTCCTTGTCGATGTACAAGTCCCGCTTGGCGAGGTAGGCTTCGGGCTGATAGTAGTCGTAGTGAGACACGAAGTATTCCACGGCGTTGTCGGGGAAGTAGCCCACCATTTCTTGGTGCAGCTGGCGAGCAAGGGTCTTGTTGTGGCTCATAATCAGGGTGGGGATGTTGAGTTGTTCAATCACGTGAGCCATGGCGAACGTCTTGCCGCTGCCCGTCACACCGAGCAACACGCACCGTTCTTGCCCATTTTTCAATTGAGAAATCAATTCTTCAATTGCTTTTGGTTGGTCACCGGCCGGGTCGAACTCAGCGTGGAGGCGGAACCGCTTGACATCGGGGCGCAGTTCCTCCAGGGCAGCGCCGTCCAACGCTTTTGAGAGGTCAAACGGGTTGCGCTGCGTCAGATCAACCTCGAGCAACGGTTGGTCAGCCAGCGACTCAAACGAGCCGTCGTCGTCCCATTCGTCCACCATGTGTTCGCCCCGCAGGTTTACTCGCTTCAGGGGAGATAAAGTCCGCCGTTGACGTGGAGAATCGCACCCGTGATGTAAGCTGAGTCGGGCCCGACGAGGAAGGAGACGGTGGCCGCCATGTCTTCGGGCGACCCTACGCGCTGAAGGGGCACTTCCTGCTCTCGCTGCTGGCGCTTTTCCGGGCTGTCGCCTGCCAGAATGTCCGTGTCAACATAGCCAGGGGCGAGGATGTTGACGCGCTTTCCTTCGGGCCCCACAGACTGAGCAAGCGAGCGTGCCCACGTGGACAGGGCAGCCTTGGAAGCGGCATAATCAGCACCGTGAGGCGAACCCCGAGTCCCGAGCTGAGAGCCAACGACCACCATTCTGGCGTGCTCGGTAAGATGGGGTTGAACGGCCTTCCACACGGCCACAGCGCCCTCAAAATTGGTCTTCATGGTCGCCGTCAAATCATCGAGGGTCATGGCGTGGCCTTGAACTCGGTTGTACACGCCGTGGTTCAACACGAGCACATCAATGCCTCGGTCCATCCATGGATGCTGACCCAGCAAGCCCACCTCGCCCATGTCAGCGCAGTCCACTTTGACAGCCAACGCATCGTCGCCGCGCTCTCGAATCTCGTCAACGATCATCTCCGCGGGTTTGGAGGATTGGTTGTAGGTCAGCAAGACGTCGTAGCCGTCAGCCGCCAGTCGGTCGGAGATGGCGGCACCGATGCCGCGTCCGCCACCGGTCACGAGGGCCACAGGACGGCTCATGGAGAAGGCTGGGCTTCATTGTTCATGAAACCATGTGAGCGCGTTCACGCATCGTTCGGAAGGAATTGCGCCAGCTGCGGAGGCTGCCAGCCCTCGGGCTTCAGCACCTTGCCGTCCTCACGACGCAGGACCTTGCCGTCCACGAGTTTGGCCATGTTGGAGCGATGAACCTCATTGAACGCATCGTCGTAAATGCCCTGCATGCCGTGGTTGATGATGGTCCCGGCCAGGATGTAGCCGATGTCGGCAAGGGCGTCCAACACCTCGACCAAATCGCCTGCACGAGCGGCCTCGGCATATTCCTGCACCTCTTCGGTCAGGAGTTTAATTCGCAGTTCAATGAGTTCGTCAGGTCCGAGGCCTGGCGCATCGAGTTTGGGAATTTCAAACGCCTGATTGAATTCAAGCAGTGAAGCGACAATGGGGTTCATGGGTCGTGTTTCTCAAGTCGGCTCAAGAACCTTCACCACCCTGTTTTCGAGGTGGAGATCGGGCGCATCAGTCAAGGGCCATGCCCGCAGGTTCGACCGAGAAACCGAACATCAGCGAGGCCAGCAACACCCAACCTGTGAGCATCGACACCCGAAACAGGACCGTTTGGAAATCGGCAAAGCGTTCCATTCGAAGCACAACGACGATGTTGGCCAGCGCCATCACAGCGGCAGCAGCGAGGAACCAGATGCCGTCCATCGGATCAGCGATAGCAAAGCAGGCAAACCAGAGCAGTGAGAGTTGGACCGTCGTCCGCGTGGTGGCCGTTTCGCCGAACTTCGACGGGAAGGAATGGATGCCTTGCTCTCGGTCGCTCTCCACGTCCATTCGAGCATAATTGATATCGAAGGCGGCAATCCACAACGCTACGCCAATGGAGATTGGGAGGATGGTGGGCGCCCAAAGAAACTCCGTACGCCCGGGCAGCAGGCCGGTGATGGCGCTCCAACCGTGCACATCAGCAGCAATGGCGACCCAAGCCCCGGCAGGAGCGAGACCGAGGCAAAGCCCCAGCCAGAAGTGGCAACCCCAGGTAAAGCGCTTCATGTACGGGTAGATCACGAAGGTCAGTACGGGCAGCCAAGCCATCATCAGGGCAACCCTGTTCAGCAAGCCGGCGCTGATGAGCAGCATGGCCAGGAACACGGCTGCAAGGGCCCAAGCCGTCCGCATGCTCATGCTACCGGATGCAAGGTGACGCCCCTGCGTGCGAGGGTTGGCGGCGTCGATATCGCGGTCGATGATTCGGTTGAGCGCCATGGCGAGTCCACGGGCACCGACCGCCGCCAACAAAATCCAAAGGAGGTCAAGATCGTTTTCCGCACCAAACTGGCGAGTGGCGATCAAGTACCCCATCAGAACGAAGGGGAGGGAGAACAACGTGTGCTCGATTTTGATGAAGGACAGGACTTGCTTGATGTCCATCACTCGGGGCCCCCAAAGGAAAGGTGGGGCGGCCATTCGTATTTCTTGAGTTCGGGATGGGAGGCGACCTTGGCCAGCGTTTCTTCGTCGTGGAGCGTGACGGCGGGCCAACGGCGAACACCGTGCTCCTCGGAGGGAATCGGCGTGGTGGCGTCCCAGCACAGGCGGTCTCGACCCTCGTCAAAGGTCAAGCCTCGGCCGACATCGAACCGGGCCGTCAACTGCCACAGCAACCGGCGTCGGGCTTTCGTGTGCGTCATGTCGAGGTCGTCGTTGGTGATGAACAGCCAGCGAAGATTCTTTTCAACGTCCAACTGCCAAATTGAATTTCGCAATTGAGAAATCTTCTCAATTCGCTGGGCTTCGAGGTCGTCGTTGCCGTCGTGATCACCCGTTCGCGGGCTTGGCGTGCCTTCGATGTTGGTTGACACCACCAGCATGTTGGGGCGAAGCATTCGAGCTTGGCGTACGCCATCGAGGGCCTCAACCGCTTCAAGCCCCTCAAACGGCGGCGAGGCCGCACCCTGCTGTCGCCACTTAGGCGTGGGTTGATTGTAGGACCCCTCCAGTGGTTCATCGGGCGAGCGAGGGTCGGTGGACACGATGGACGTCGCATCGATGAGCAGTTTGTCGTGCACGTTCTCAAACGGCGAGGCAGCCTCCAGAGCGTCAGCTACCATGCCGGGGAGCACCACGATGTCCTGGCTGACCTCCACCTTGTCGTTGAGCGCGTCAAGGAAGGCTTCCAGATCTTTGGGGTTCTGGTCAGGGTCGATGGCAGCGATGACCTTGAGGAACATCATCTGGCCCGCCCCCAGCAGCCCCAAGGCGGTCTTTCGGCCCTGGCGTGGATAGCGCTGTTTGGAGGAAACGATGGCGAGGTTGTGGAACCCTGTTTCCAACGGAAGGTGGACGCTCCTCACGTCCCGATGCTGGAACTGCAGCACAGGCGAGAACTGGCGGCCGATGGCCTCACCGAGATAGCCGTCCTCCATGGGCGGCAAACCGACGATGGTGGCCGGAAGGATGGCGTCGGAGCGGCAGGTGATGGCGGTGACGTGAAGGACGGGGTACTGCCCTGTCAGCGAGTAAAAACCGTAGTGGTCGCCGAACGGGCCCTCCAGCTTGGTTTCGGTCGGGTCGCAGTAGCCTTCGATGATGATGTCGGCCTCGGCCGGCACCCAGAGGTCTTGGGTCAAGGCCTTCGTGATCGGGAGCGATTTCTGGCCCAAAATGCCGGCAAACTGGTACTCAGAGAGGTTGTCGGGCAGCGGGGAGATGGCGGAAAAAATCAGTTCAGGCGGCC
This sequence comes from Euryarchaeota archaeon UBA486, assembly GCA_002497765.1. Classification (GTDB taxonomy): domain Archaea; phylum Thermoplasmatota; class Poseidoniia; order Poseidoniales; family Poseidoniaceae; genus Poseidonia. The sequence continues at coordinate 46,165 of DAET01000020.1, read as the reverse complement.
CACCGATGCACACGGCCACGGGCATGCGTTCACCCTTCGCAGCGTGCTCTGCTCCGTGCTTGTGAATCTGCCAGTGCAAACCGAGTTCCGTTTCGTTGTGAACTTGAGCGCGGTACATGCCAAGGTTGTGTTCACCGTCCGAGTCTTTGGTAACCACCAAGGGCAACGTTACGAAGTGGCCGCCGTCCATGGGCCACGTCTTCGGAATGGGGAGTTTGGTCAAGTCGTTGGGGAGGCGAACCCGCTGGCCCTTGCCCTTTCGGACTTTCTTGGGCGGCATGGCCAGTGCATCCCGCAGCAACGGCAGGCCCTTCCACGGCTTGCGCATGTAGAGGCCGATGTCAGGCTTCATCATCGCCACCATGCGGTCGCCGATCTCCGTTTCGTGGCTCGCTCCGAGGGCCCGAAGAGTGCGGTCGTGACTGCCAAAGGCGTTCATCAGCAGCGGGATGGGCGAAATGGTGCCGTCGGCCAAACGGGGTTGTTCGAACAACACCGCAGGCCCGTCGTTTTTCACCAGCAGATCAGCGATGGCGCCCGCTTCATAGACGACGTCAACCGGGCGGTCAATTCGGAGCAGTTCGCCCTGCTCCTCGAGGTGGTTCATCCACCGCCTCAACGTCTTCCATGCCACGGTTGCCCCTGGGGCTTCTTGCCTTTGAACCTCCGTATGCGAACCGCTTTCGCGGCAAGCAGCTCAAGATGGACCACCGTTGCCTTCATGGGCTACCGTGGCCCGCTTTCACCGCAGGGGCTGAACATGTACGACGTGGTGGTCATCGGCGCAGGACCGGGGGGCGGTTCTGCTGCGCTTCACGCTGCGCGGGCCGGCCTGTCCACGTTGCTCCTGGAGGCCGACCCGGAAATCGGGACGCCGGTCCATTGCGGCGAGTGCTTGTCCGAGTTGGCGGTCCAGAACCTTGACCTGGAACTGCCCGACCACGTCAAGGCCCTCGACGTCAAGGGCATTCGCGTCATTTTTCCTGACGGTACAGAGAAACTGTTGACCGAAGAAGGCTACGTCCTCGAAAAGCACCTGTTCGAGCGCTGGCTGGCTGACGAAGCCGTGGCCAAAGGTGCGGAGCTTCGCCTTCACCACCGCGTCACCGGCATGGAGAGAATTTACAATAGCGAAAATCAATTTTCCAATTGGAAACTTGAAGGGCGTGGCGAAGGGTTCCCCATCGAATGCCGAGCGGTCATCGACGCCTCTGGTGTGTCGGGTGCGGCGGCTAAATTCCTTGACATGGGCGGCGAGGTTGAGGTCATCGCTGGCTTCCAATACGAAATGCTGGACGTACCCAATGACGGCTACTTGGACTTCTACCTCTGGCCAAAATATTCTCCTCACGGCTACGTGTGGATGATCCCCAAGGAAGGTGGACGAGCCAATGTCGGCCTGGTCACCACCGACAAAAAAGGGGCCATCAAGTACCTCGAATCCTTCATCCAAGACACCTACCTCAACGGCAAGCCAACGGTGAACCCCCCTTGGCGAGCAGAAGGCATCAAGATTCGACCCTTCGGCGGCACCATTCCCATCTCGGGACCACGCACCACGACGGTGGGTGACGGCGTCGTGCTGGTTGGTGATGCTGCGGGCTTCACCTCGCCGTTGTTCGAAGGCGGCACGCACCTGGCCTTATGGTCGGGTCGTGAGGCCGCTCAAACGGTGGCAGCAGCTCTCGGTGAAAACAACCTCTCACGGGACCGTCTGATGGTCTACGAACGTGCGTGGAAGAAGCGATTCCCGCCCTATCACAAAATCCTGAAAGGCAAGACGGCCCTGTACGAACTCACGGACGAGGAAATGTCGGCCATGGCTCGCTGTTTGCCCAACGAACTCGGCAACATGAGTCCCGTTGACAAGGCCTTCATCGGCCTCAAAATTCTCGTGAAACGGCCCATGCTGCTGACCAAGCGTGTGATTTCAGTGCTGCTTTCCTTTGGCTATTCGCGAGCCAAATTCTTCGGTTGGTAAGGACCATCTGTTGGCGGCCGATGACCAAAGCCCTTTGACGGTCGCCCATCACCCGTGGTTCATGTGGGGGGTCACGATGTGGTTGGCCCTCGGCGCCACTGCGTGGCTGCTGGTCAAGCCTCGTCTTCATGAAGAGCAACCGATGCTCTCAACGGTCCTTCACCTGACCATGGTGCTTCCCTTCGTGGCGCTCGCCCGTCTGTTTCTCGTGAACGACACGTCCGTGCTCCACGTCGCCGCCTTCGGAGGAGAGGACCTACCGCTCAAGTACCGGTTTGCAGCCACCTGGGCGGCCCGTGAAGGGCCGTTGTTGATGTGGCTCGGGTGGATGTCGTTGGTGGCTTGGTTGTGGCGTCGACCCCTCCCCGGGGAACGAGGAAGGACCGTGGACGTGCACGCCTGGCGACTTCGTTTCATGCACCTCATGAGCCTGACCTTGCTGCTGATCGCCTTCTCACTCGATCCCTTCAAGCCCACACCGGCGTTCTTCATGGGTGCAGGCCTCAATCCGCTCCTGCAGACCGACCTGATGGTCATTCATCCACCGTTGATCTTCCTCACCTACGCGCTGTGCCTTCATCTGACGGCGATTGCCCTGTCGGCCGCCTACACCTCGGAGAGCAATCAACTGGGCGAGCGCATGCTTCATCTGGCGCGCCCCGGCTTGCTCATGGCCACGCTCGGCATCGGACTTGGCGGCTTGTGGGCCTACCTCATCCTTGACTGGGGCGGCTATTGGGCGTGGGACCCGGTCGAAACCGGTTCCTTCCTGCCGTGGCTGGCCCTGGTCGCCATCGTTCACCTTCGCACCCGACCGGGCACTGTCCGCCCAGAGGTCTGGATCGGCGGTGGCCTCATCACGGGAGCCTTGGCCTTGTTTGCCACGACGGTAACCCGGGCGGGCGGTGTGTGGGCGTCGTCGGTTCACACCTTTGTCACCAGCGACACGAGCACGCCACCCAGCGATGTCTTCGGCCGCTTGATGATCCTTCGAGACGATCCCGCTGGCACCGAGGTCATGACCTACGTGGTGTGGATGTTCGTTCTCATCGGGTGCTGGTTGGCCGTTCAGCGCGCTGCGTCCAGTCAGCGACCCTTGCAACTGCAACAAAGTTGGGTCATGTCAACGCCGGCTGTCCTTGCGCTTCTCGGCTGCTTCGTCTTCACCGGCAGCAACGGTGAGGGCTTGTCGTGGGCCAGCGTGCCAAACATCGTGTTCCTCCTGCCCGTCGTTATTCCCCTTCTCCTCGTCGGTGGACCCACCGAGAAAGAGAACACCGAAGCATGGAGCTATCACGGCTTGACGCCGGCACCATTGGACGTGGTGTTCACGCTGCTCGTCTACGGTTTGACCACCGATGTTTGGGTGGCCCTGGCGGCCACCATCCTGTTCGTGCCCTTGTACCGGGCCAGCGACGCCCTCAAGGCATGGCCATGGGCGGCAGCCGGCGTGATGCTGGGGTTGTCGCTGGCGTGGTCGGGCGCCCTGAGCATCGGTGTGGCGGGAGTGATCCTGCTGGCGTTTGTTCTTCCGTGGCTTCTCGCTCCCCAAGAAGAGGACAACACATCCGTTTCACTCAAACAGCGCAAACACCAGCAGCGTATCGCTCTCTGGGGCAGCGTGGTGTTGGTCAGTCTCTACCTCGTGCTCACATGGGCGTTGTTGCTGACCAGCATCGATGCTGTCAACTTCGAAGCCCACGAACTCTACGGCGCACCCTTCCTTGCTGCTGTGGGCGCCGGCCTGTTCACCTACACGCGCCGAAAGGACGACGCAAAGGCCAATCTGCAACTGCTCGCCGGGGCGTTGGCCATCTCCGTCTTGGGCTTGGTGTTGGCTCCGGACGCCTTCGGCGGCGATTCAACCACGATGGTCTCAGAGCACCTCACCCGCGGCCACATCGTCTGGATGTCGCTCCCTATGTTGGCCCTGGCGGTTGCACCGGTTGGCAGAGAGGTCGCTCGGCAGTTCTCCACTGCACAAGAGAAAGGCACGTGGAAGCGAATCCCGCTCGGCGCCCACGTCGTTCACCTCGGGTTGCTCGTGTTGTTGCTCGGGCACCTCTCGACCACGGTGCTGGTGGACCGTGGCGACGCCAGTCATCGCGTTTCACTCATCAAGGACGAGGTCATCCTTCACAACGGCCTCGGGTTCGAATTTGTTGGTTTGGAACTCGAAAGCGAAGACCTCGAGGTCGGTGACGGTTTCATCGGCGTTCGAATCAAGGTGTACGAGATGGACGGCCCCTCCATTGGTTCACAAATCGGCGAAGTGGTCCCCGGCACTCTTCGGTTTGACAGCCAGGGCATCCCGCGTTCGGAGGTGGCCACCCTCACCCGTTTGACCGGCGATGTGGTCTTCATCTTCGACGGCAGCCAAGCAGGCGGCCTGATGGCCTCTGCAGGCAGCGACGGCTTGGAGAGCATCGAGTTGGTTCGGGTGACGGTTTACGACCTGCCGCATTCCCATCTTGTGTGGGTGGGCTGGTGCGCCATGATGG
>DAET01000020.1:33453-41281 GCA_002497765.1 Euryarchaeota archaeon UBA486 | reverse complement strand
CGAGGGTGCCGAGGAAGAATAATTGCCTCCAATGCAGTTATGAAGGGGGGGCTGGTCGCCGAATCATCCCCTTGGAGGTAGCACCATGGAAGAAGGCACAATTGTCCACGTTGATTACGAACTCTACAACGGCGAAAGCGGCGACTTGATCGAAACAACCCGAGAAGCGGTGGCCAAAGAGCACGAGATGCATCAAGAAGGCCGCTCCTACACCCCCATGGTGTGCGTGGTCGGCGGTGGCAACCTCATCCCCGGTTTCGAAGCAGCCCTTGCTGACGCCAAGGCCAACAAGGAAATCGAAGTCACCATCGAGCCCGCCGACGCTTACGGCGAAAAGGACCCGCAGCAGATCGAGACCATCAGCATTGACAAGCTCATCCGAGCCGTCAAGGACCCCAACTCGCTTTACATCGGCGCACCCGTCAACATCGGCAACCGCCAGGGCTACCTGTCCTACCTCGCTGCCGGTCGTGCTCGCATCGATTACAACCACCCCATGGCCGGAAAGACCCTGAAGTACAGCTTCAAGGTCGTGAAGGTCGTTGAAGGCAAGGAAGAGCAAGTCATGGCCCTTCTCGAGTCCAACACGGGCCACAGCGACTTCGGCGTGGCGTTTGACGGCGACGACCTCAACATCACCATCCCTCAGACCATGCTGTTTGACACCAACGCTGCCATGATGAAGTTCCGTCTGGTCACCATCATCCGAGACGCTGTTGAGTGCGGTAAGGTCTCGTTCATCGAAGTCCACGAACCCCGTGGCTTCGGCGTTGCCGACGAAGAAGACGATGGCGACGACGGTGAAGCGGAGGACCTCTCCAAGCTCTCCGTGGCTGAACTCAAGGAACGCCTCAAGGCCGCCGGACTCCCCGTCGGTGGCAAGAAGGCCGACCTCATCGCTCGCCTTTCCCAAGAAGAAGAGTGAATCCGTAGGAAACCCGATAGCCAAGCGGGCGCTCGGCCCAATTGGAGAGGTGCGTGAACATGACGGACGATGATGATTCCTCCCCGTTCACCACACCGCTTCCTGACGACGTCTACTCCACCACGGAAAAGGCCGTCATTTGGACGGCCATCAGCCTCGGTTTGGCCGCTCTTGCCGGTCTGATGTTGGCGTACGACACCGTGTGGACCGAAACACTTCGTCCCATCATTTGGGAACCGGTGGTCAAGGATGCCGGGGCTGCCGGCGACGCCGGATACACACCGCAGAACACGGCGATTTACACCTTGAGCATGCTCGGTTGCGTCGTCCTGCTCCAAGCCCTCTTCAGGAAATGGAAGTTGCCAACCGACGAGCGCATGACGTTGGCGCTCATCGCATGGGTTTGCCTCGCCCCCGTCCTGCGAGTCCTCGAAGACGCCGACTTCTTCTCCTCTTCACAGGACGTGTTGTTCATCTCGCCGATCATTCACCTGCACCTGGCAGGTTGGCTCGTCGGCGTAGCCCTCCTGAGCCACCTGCTGGCGGGTCGCTTCGACGGCCATCACGGCGACGAGGCCCAAGAAGCCCAAGCCACGTTGCTGGGCGGTCTGCTCTTCGTGCTGCTGATGGGGCACTGGTACTTCCTCTACCGACCTGCCTACGCCGTTCACGACACAGAATTCAACCTGGCCACCGCCGGATTGGCCCTCACGGCGGCCGTGCTGTGGGCGACCATCGTATGGACCCGGGCATGGCCGGCCATCACCCGGGGCATGTTGGCATTCGCCACGAGTGCCGTCGTCATGGGGGTGGCCCATTGGGTGCAATTCATGGTCACCCCGTGGGAACAGGAAAGCGGTTTTGCGTCGGGAGAGCTGACGTTTTGGCCGATTTGGGTCGTCTTAGGGCTTCCTGGCCTGGTGTGCTACGTGCTGTATCGCATGGGGAAAGAGGACGCTCAGCAACTTCGACTCACCGGCTACACCGCAGGCGTGCTCCCCGGCCACGTGGGCATCAAGCAATGGGAGGAAGAAGCCGATGTCTGGGCCGACCACCCGGTGGAATTCCTCTCCAACAAAGCCCTGCTGGCTCACCCCATGGTGCTGGGCATGGTGTTTGGCCAACTGTGCGATGGCTTCGCCACCATGGTGGGCATTGACATGTTTGGCTACGGCGAGAAGCACCCGGTGAGTAATGCTGTCATCCAGTACGGTGGCAGCATCAACGAGATGCTTGGCATCGACTGGGGTGAAGGCGCTTGGCTGTTCGCCTTGGTTAAGGCCGCTCTCGTGGGCCTCATCGTTTGGCTGTTCGTCCAAATGCGGGTTGAGCAACGGCAGCAACACTTCCGACTTCTCATCGTCCTGGCGGTGCTCATCGTTGGCTTGGCGCCGGGCCTGCGCGACATCGGTCGTTTGATGCTCGGTGTCTGAGGACCAATCCTCGGCTTGAATGGAATTAAGTGCAGGCCTCACCTCGGTGGGGATGAGGGCTCAGCATGGACAGACTGCCTACCCGAGTCAATCGAGCCGACCCCGACTTCACCGCTCGAAAAGAGCACAACCTCGCCCTGCTCACTGAACTGCAGGAGCGCTTGGAAACCGCTTCACAGGGCGGTGGTGGAAAATACGTTGAACGGCATCGTTCCCGTGGGAAGCACCTTGCCCGTGAACGCATTGAACGCATCGTTGACCCCGGGACGGCCTTCTTGGAACTCTCGCCGCTGGCCGCCTACGAACTCTACGACGGGCGAGCCCACTCGGCCGGGATCGTCACCGGCATCGGCATGGTGCACGGCCGTGAGTGCCTGTTCGTTGCGAACGACGCCACGGTCAAGGGCGGCTCCTACTATCCCATGACGGTCAAGAAACACATTCGGGCGCAAACCGTCGCTCACGAGAACCACCTGCCGTGCATCTACCTCGTTGACTCCGGTGGCGCGTTCCTCCCCATGCAGGACGAGGTGTTTCCCGACATCGGGCACTTCGGCCGCATCTTCCGTAACCAAGCTCGCATGTCGGGCGATGGCATTCCCCAAGTGGCAGCGGTGTTGGGCTCGTGCACGGCAGGAGGCGCTTATGTTCCGGCCATGTCCGACGAATCGATCATCGTCAAGGGCAACGGGACCATCTTCCTGGCCGGCCCGCCGCTCGTGAAGGCCGCCACTGGCGAGGAGGTGACCGCTGAGGAACTCGGCGGGGCCGATGTCCACACCGCTCAGTCCGGTGTCGCTGACCACTTCGCTGAGGATGAAAACGAAGCCCTGCGCATGGTTCGCAATGTCATCGAAAACCTAGGGCCTTCCCAGAAAACCCCAGCCGCCATGGCCGAACCCGAACCACCGGCCCACGACATGGAGGACCTCATGGGCCTGATTCCTGCCGACAACCGAACGCCCGTTGATGTGCGCGAGTTGATCGCCCGAATCGTTGACGGTTCACGGTTCCACGAGTTCAAGTCTCGATACGGCACCACCCTGGTGTGCGGCTTCGCCCACATTCACGGGCACAAAGTGGGCATCGTGGCCAACAACGGCATTTTGTTTTCCGAATCGAGCCAGAAGGGCGCTCATTTTGTCGAACTCTGCGGTCAGCGGGGCATTCCGCTGGTGTTCCTACAGAACATCACCGGGTTCATGGTCGGCAAGGCCTACGAAGCTGGCGGCATCGCCAAGGACGGCGCCAAACTGGTCACCGCTGTTTCCTGCGTCAACGTTCCCAAATTCACCGTCATCGTCGGCGGCTCGCACGGTGCCGGCAATTACGGCATGTGCGGCCGAGCCTACGACCCTCGCTTCCTGTTCATGTGGCCCAACAGCCGCATCTCCGTGATGGGCGGCCCCCAAGCGGCTGACGTCCTCACCACCGTGAAACAAGACCAGCGAACACGGGAAGGAAAGGCACCCATGGAAGGCGAGGAATTGGAAGCGTTCAGGGCGCCCATCCTTGAGAAGTACGAAACTGAAGGCAGCCCCTACTACTCCACTGCCCGCTTGTGGGACGACGGCATCATCGACCCGAGGGATACACGGGACATCTTGGGGCTCTGCCTCGCTGCCGCCCGCAACGCACCGCTGCCCGACCATCGCTACGGCATCTTTAGAATGTAATTTTTCAATTGAACATTTAAATTTTGAATTGGAGTTTTCAACATGACACTCATGGACACCCCACCCACCACCCGCATGGTCTCGTTGACCATTGAAGGCGCACAGGCCAACCTCACGCTCACACGCTCCGACAAATTCAATGCCATGAACGTGGACATGATTCAGGAGCTCATCACCGTTCTTGAATGGACAGCAGAGCGCAGCGCTGGACGCCAAGATGCACTGCATGACACCAACGGCACCCCCTACCTGCGCACGCTGGTGTTGCGGGGCGAGGGGAAGCACTTCTGCGCCGGGGCCGATATCAACATGATGCGAGATGCGGGTGCGAACACCCCAGAGGAAAACCGAGCAGATTCCGAGCGCCTCGACCGTTTGTTCAACGGTTTGTGGGCCCATCCCTGCTTCACCGTTGGCGCCGTGCAAGGCGTGGCGTTGGGCGGCGGCGCAGGATTGATCGCATGTTGCGATTATGTGGTAGCCACGCAGAACATTCGCATTGCGCTCTCCGAAGGCAAACTTGGTATTCTCCCCGCCGTGATAGGACCTTACGTCTATCGACGATTGGGTTCGGCCACCTTCCGTCGATTGGCCATGCAGGCCAGTCGAGTCCGAGGAGAGGAGGCACTTCGAGTCGGCTTCATTGAAGCCCTTGTTGACGACCAGGAAGGGTTGGAAGCGGCCGTCTCGTCCATCGTGGCCGAAGTCATGACCACGGGGCCGTCTGCGGTGACGCTCTCAAAGGAACTCACGCTCGGGTTCGACCGCTGGACCGGCTCGGACGAAGAGCTCCGAAACTGGACGCTTGATTTCACGAGTCGCATGCGAGGCTCAAAGGAAGGCCAGGAAGGCTTGTCCTCCTTCCTCGAGAAGCGCTCACCAAACTGGAAGCCTGAAACGGAATAAGGAGGGATTGCAATCAACGTCTTGGTGGCCAACCGTGGTGAAATTGCGTGCCGGATTCTCCGCGCATGCAAGGAAGCCGGCCATCCCACGGTGGCCATCTGCGCACCCAACGATGCAGGCAGCCTGTTCACGGAAATGGCCGACCAGGTGGTCATGCTCAAAGGCGAGACCATCGCTGAAACCTACCTCGACCAGCAACAGATCATCCAAGCCGCACTCGATACCGGCGCCACCGCCATCCACCCAGGTTTTGGCTTCTTGTCGGAGCGAGCCGAATTCGCCACGGCGGTCCAAGCGGCCGGCCTCACGTGGATTGGCCCTTCTGCCATGGCCATTGAGAAGATGGGCGACAAGATGACCGCTCGCCAAACCATGCGGGCGGCTGGTGTGCCGGTGATCCCCGGTGAAGAAGTGGAAGAGTCCGATGAAGACAGCGCGCTTGAAGCCCTGCGTCAGGCCGCTGAGCGCGTCGGCTACCCGCTCCTCCTCAAAGCCTCCAGCGGTGGAGGCGGCAAAGGGATGCGAGCCGTTCACGATCCTGCCGATTTTGACACCGCTGCAGCAGGTGCTCGCCGAGAAGCCGTGGCTGCTTTTGGCGACGGCCGCATCTACATCGAACGCCTGCTCTCCGGCTCCAAGCACGTTGAAATCCAAGTGCTCGCGGACCAACACGGCCGAACCGTCCACCTCGGAGAGCGAGAATGCAGCGTTCAACGCCGGCACCAGAAGGTGTTCGAGGAAGCCCCAGGACCTACGATGACCGAGGCGCTGCGCGGAGCGATGGGTGAGGCCGCCGTGGCGGCGGCTGAAGCAGTGAACTACGTTGGTGCCGGAACGGTTGAATTCCTTCTGGCACCCACGGGAGAGTTCTTCTTCCTCGAGATGAACACTCGCATCCAGGTGGAACATCCTGTAACCGAGCTCGTCACCGGCGTGGACATCGTACGGGAACAACTTCGCATCGCCAACGGCGAGCCCATGTCCTGCGGTCCGCTGATGATTCGAGGCCATGCCATTGAGGTTCGACTCTACGCCGAGGATGCCGCCAACGGCTTCCTCCCATCCATTGGACCGTTGGCCATGTTCCGACCACCCGAGGGCCCTGGCATACGATTGGACACGGGTGTCCGTGAGGGCGACGCTGTCACCCCGAATTACGACCCCATGCTGGCTAAACTCATCGTGTGGGCTCCATCCCGACCGGAGGCACTTGAGAAGATGCGCCGTGCGCTCGACGAATTTGTTGTGCTTGGAACGACGACCAACATCGAATTCCTCCGAGATTTGTGCGATGCTGGACCCGTCGTCGACGGTTCCACAACCACGACCACCATCGACGAGTTGTGGCCCAACGGGTGGAACCCGCCCGCCGACACCATGCTCGAAGACGCCGCCTTGCTCGTGGCCGCCAGCGCGGAGACGCTCGGGCTGCATCGAGTTCACACAGCCAGCCCTGCCGGGTCGTCTGACGGCCCAGCGAGTCCATTCACCACCCTCAATCGGAGGTACCCCTGATGCAGCACACCTTTGCTTCCAGCGATGGCCCCGTGGAGGTTACGCTGACTCGGGACGGCGAGGCCTTCGTGCTGGAAGGACAAACGCTGGCCCAGCACAACCGTGGCCGCCTCCATCTCACCCTACGGGACGGCCGTACCTGCCTTGCTCACGCTGCCAAGGTTGGCGATGTATGGTGGATTCACCTCAACGGCCGCACCTACAAATGGGAACGCATTGAGCCCGGTTCTTCGGGCGCCGAAGACGAGGGTGGATTGGTCGCGCCGATGCCCGGCAAGGTGCTTGAAGTGCTCGTGGCGCAGGGTGACATGGTCCAAGCGGGGACGCCACTCATGGTCCTCGAGGCGATGAAAATGGAGCACAGAATCGTTGCGGCTGCAGACGGGACCGTGGTGGCTGTTCACTACGAGGCTGGCGATCAGGTCGCTCAAGGTGCCGTGCTCCTCGATCTCGAGTGAAGTCTCATTCCACCCAACGACCCTCGTCCAGTGGAACAGATGATGATGGGAGTCGGTTGATGACATAGGTCCACGCCCAACGGGGCCCTGTTTCGGTCTCAACCTTGACCGGCACGCGAAGGTAGAGGCCAGATTGAGGGTCGGCGGAGTCAACTCCCTCAATGGCATCGAGTTCCTCCAAGGCCCCATTGATGTCTTCGCAACGGTACAGTTCGCCGTGAACGAGGCCTTCCTCGTCAAGACGTATCCCCGGGTAGTGGCCCAAGTGGTAGAGGCGGCCCTGAACATGACCGTTGGAGGGACCTCCTGTTGCCCAAGAACGCATGCGTGGCCAGCGTTCCTTTCCTTTCATCAACGTCCCGTAGACGAAGACATGTTTAATCGTGGATGGCGCATCAAAATTTTGTATTGCCAAATTCAAATGTTCAATTGGCAATTTTCTCTCATGAAGGCCCTTTCGAATGAGTTCAGCGTACGCCGCTGTTGGCACCACCAGTTCACCGCGCTGATGCTTCGGTTGAACGACGTAGGTGATCGCCTCCACCACCTCCCCTCCCACGGTGATGACACGAACGGGCGTTTGGCGATACACCTTGGGGTGGCCTTCTTTTCGATTCATCCACCTCCAGCCTTCCTCGGACAGGGAAAAGAGCGCCCCGGGAACAGCGGTGCCCCTCGAATCCTCGACCACGTCTGCAGCGCCGCCACCCCTTCCCTTTGAGCGGTAGTGAAATCGCAACGAATGGTCCAGCAGCCAAGCAGGACCCACCTCGACCATGCTGGTTGGGTCGGCTGCTTTGGTGCTGCACCAAGCCGCCCAATCCTCGGCGTCAAGGTTTGAACCGTAGCCGAAATAGAGCCTTTCTGGGTTCATACTCAGCAATGTGGTTGAGGGTATTTCAAGGCACAGGGCCT
>DAET01000020.1:2672-33045 GCA_002497765.1 Euryarchaeota archaeon UBA486 | reverse complement strand
ATGCGAAATCCTTTCATGATGCTGACTGACTGGAGTGTCGACCGTCCCAAGCAAGCCTTTGCAGCGGTCATGTTGGCCATGCTCACGCTCGCCGCCGGTGGCATGCACCTGCAGTTTGACAACAGCGAGGACGGGTTCTTTCCCGATGACCCGAGCGTTGACTTGCTCAACGAAATCGAGTCGGAGTACAGAGCAAACCTCGATTTCATTCGATTTATCGATGAGATCGAAGCCGAGGCCCTGCTTGAGGCGGAGACCTGGGAGCAACTGGCGACCATCGAAGCCATGATGCTCAACGACAGCAATTTCGAGCCATACCACTACCCCTTGTTTGGGACCCAAGCCAACAACGGCCCCGCCGGCCAGGCCATGCAATGGATGGCCCTGCAAGACGAGGAAACGGCTGCGGTTTGGCTCACAGGCCTGCAAGAGGCCGCCATTGAGGTATTGACGGCGAACGACGACGCCAACCTCTCATCTGGCCTCGGCAACCTGTCCGCTGCGGCTGCCAACGTGCCCGGCGTTGACCCCGTAACGCCCGAACGCCTGCTGGCTTGGGACGCCAGTGAACCCGCCGCATGGCTTGCTCGCATGGACACAGGCAACGATCTCAGCGATGAGCTCGGCATGCTGATGGGGCAACTTTCCGCCATGACGCAAAACAGGACTCCGGCGCAGACCGGCCAGATTCTCGCCGTCACCGGGCCACTTCAGGGCCAACTTGGACCGATCATGGGGTTACAATCCATTGATTTCCGAGCGGCCATTCTCTCGTGCTTACCAAGCGACGATGCGGACGACCCGTGGGTGTCGGACGGCCCGGTGATGGTCACGCTGGTGGTCTCCAGCGAGCCGTTGGATTACGACTACGAGATTCTCGGGGACGTGCAGGCTGATTTGACCGCTTGGGCCGAAGCGATGGAGCTTGAGGTCGTCGCAGCGACCAACGACAGCGATGTACGTACCTTCTCGTTCGCCCAGTTTGCCGAAAACTCGAACGCCACCATCGGCAAGGAAATCGGCATGTTGACCAGTGCCGCCATGCTGCTATTGGGCATCATCTTGTGGTTCAACTTCCGCAGCGTTCGAGAGACCGCCTACGTGCTCATTCTGACGGTGGTTGCTATCGCCGCCACCTACGGCCTCTCGGGATGGCTGCAGTTCGCCGGCGTGAACATGACCTTCAACGCCGCCATGAATTCCATTCCCGTCCTCCTTCTGGCGATTGGTGTTGACTACGGCCTGCACGTCGTGCTTCGCATTCGAGAGGAATTGAAGGAAGAAGAGCAGCGAAACCCGATGGGAAGGGCCACCCTTCGGGACTTTGACAAAACCTCTCGCCAACGAGCCATCCGACAGGGGACCATCCTGACGTCCATTGCACTGATGATCGCCATCACCACCGACATTGTCGGCTTCCTCTCCTTCCGCCTGTCCACACTGTCCTTCCTGCAGGTGTTCGGCACCGTGATTGCCATCGGTTTGTTCCTCATCTACCTCCTGAGCATCTCCGCCTTACCCGCCCTCATGCTCATGCTGCCCACCAAGAAACTCCCGCTTGAGAAGGCGAGCAAGGTCAAGGTGGGCCCGCTGTCCCAGGGACTCGGCCGACTCTCCACCCAGCCGTTCAAGGTGGGTCTTATCGCTCTGGTGTTGCTGGCTCCGATGGTCGCCGGATTCCAACAGCTCGAAGTGGCATTCGAACAACGAGACCAACTGGACGAATCGGTACCTGTCGTGCAAGATTTCTTGCTCATCAGCGACGAGTTTGGCACCAGCCGCTCGCCCCTGTACGTGGTCATTGACGGCGACGTCATCACTGAAGAAGGGCGTGCCGCTTGGACCGCTGCCTTCGATACCATGTCGGCCCGAGACGACGTGAGCGGCGTGCCGACGGGCATTTGGGACGTGTACGAACAAACCCGTCTCCAGGATCCTGTCGTGGACGGGTTCCTCCTCGCTGCCGAATCGGGTGACGCCACCGGCTACGACGACCTTCTGACGTGGTCTCTCGAGAACACCACGGGCATTGAAGCGACCAAGAGCCTGCTCGCACGAGACGGCCTGCAGACCGTGCTCTCCTTCCAAGCCGATACCTTGGATTGGGGCGCCACCGTTGAGTTGGCTGAAAGCATCGAGGCGGTCCTTACCGACCTGTCAGCACAGGCCGGCGATGACTACACGCTTCGGCTGAGCGGCCGTGCCCTCATCAACGCCCAGACGACGGCTGACGTGGCCACGGCTTCGGTTCAATCAACGGGCATCGTGGCCGTGGTCATCCTGTTCATGCTGGTGGGGATTCACACCGTGCGCAACGGCAACGACCTGAAGGAAGGCGTTCAGCGTGGCGTTGTGTCGTGGATTCCTCTCATGATGGTGGTCTTGTGGGTCTACGGCATCATGGGCTACACGGGCTACAACATCAACTCGCAGACCGTTACCATCGGTGCCCTTTCGCTGGGCCTGGGCGTGGACTACGCCGTCCACTTCACGACACGGCTTGAGGAAGAAGCAGAGCATCGGCCGTTCGCTGCACCGGAAGAATGGGTGGCCAAATCCACGGCCACCACCGGGCGAGCCATGGCGGGTGCGGCGTTGACGACCGCCGGTGGCTTTGCCGTGCTCAACCTCTCGGCCCTGTTGCCGCTGCGCCTGTTCGGTCAGGCCTTCGTGGTGGCCATCACCTTGGCCTTGCTCTCGAGTTTGCTCATCCTGCCCGCTCTCTACAGCCCGTTCCTCAAGCGAACGGCGGCCAAGGCCCAAGGTGAGAGCGAATGAAGCGAGCCACCGTGTTTTGGTTCGCCAACATCATCGGGCCGCTGATTTTGGTCTCGTACTGGCGTGGAGTCCAGGCTTTTGACGATCCGTCTGTGTACTGGGGCGAAGTTCCGACCTCCATGCAATCACTCATCGTACCGTGGATGTTCGTGGCTGCTGCAGGCTACCTGCTGATGATGCATCGATTCTTTATGGCATGGACCGAAGAGGACGTGGCTTCCTTGCACTGGCCGTGGTCCTCGAACGACGGGCGAGGTGTGCAGCGGCTCATGATGCTCTATGCTGCTTTTTTGCTGTGCTCACTGGTATGGATTGACCTCACGCGAATGTACATCGAAGGACCTTCAACGGCCGGCATGATCGCCATCGTGGCCGTGTTGTGGACGGCTGGTGCAGCCTCGGTTGGGTTTGCCGTGCTCGTGTGGCCGGCACGTGAACGGCTCGAAGGGGCGACGTTGGCCGTCGCCGGATCCGTCATGCTCTCGATTCAATGCACGTGGTGGGACGCCCTGTACTGGGTGATGAACTTCGGATTTTGAACAGGCGTTGAAATACCGACCTCGAGGATTGGTAACTATGCTCCAAGCCAAGCGACTCGTTTCTGTGATGGTCCTCTTGATGATGCTGGCCGGTTGTACGGCGGCACCCGTTGAAGACGCCGTGGAAAACGAGGAGGAAGCGGTGCTCTCACCGGTTCCCGAGCGGCTCTCCTTTGTTGCACCGACCTTTGACCGCGAGGTGGACAACGGTTCAACCCATGACCTTCGCAACTCGTTTGACGGCCCCGTCCTCATGCTTTGGGTTGCCGCAGGCTGCAGCGGCTGCCACGACTGGACGGCCATGCTGAGTGAAGAATTGGAGGCCGGCAACATCTCCAACACCACCAACATCGTGTCCGTGCATCGCTACCCGGCCTTCGAGTCCATCAACGACGTCCGAGAGCGCTACACCAACAACAACAGTTCCACCTACACGCCCTGGCCGCTGCTGCTGCCCTCGGAAACCACCAAGGTCATCGACGCAGAAACCGGACGGTTGACCGACGTTGACCTCTACCGAGCGTTTGAGATGCCGGTGACGCCCACGCTGCAGGTGCTTGACAGCGAAGGTCGGCTGGTGTGGACGTCCAAGACATACTGGTCCAACGCCACCGTTTTGGAGGAAGCCTTGAACATCATGGAGACGGGTGGCCTATGACATGGTTGCCTTCATCGACGTCCTGTTTTGGTTTTCCAGCATCTACATCTTCCCGTTCTGGCTGATGATGTGGTTTGCCCCCACCCACGAACGAACGGCTGCGCTGATGCGCAACGAGTGGGTCTACCTCGCCCCCTTGGCAGCGGCGTACACCCTCGCCGTGCTTCCGAACCTTGTCGATATCCTCGTGCTGCTGGGAAGCGATATGCCCAGCCCCGACATCGTGGTGGAGATGTTCTCTGAGCGAGAGGTCATTTTGATCGGTTGGCTTCACTACCTGGCCTTTGACCTCTTCGTGGGTCGCTGGACCTGGCAGCGATTGGTGGCCACGGGCAAGCCCATCTACGTCTCGTTCCCGGTCCTGCTGCTCTCCATGTTCGTGGCGCCCCTCGGTGCGCTCATCGGCATGGTCGTCACCCGTGATCACGTTGAAGCGACGACCCAGACGGTCTGATGCCGTGGACCTTTAGCGTCGGCTGAGAACTAATAAGCGCCCGCAGGCAGGGTCGGAGGGGTACGTCATGCGCATTTGCTACGGGTTGGTCGGCATGACGCGCGGCCATGCCGCCCGCGCCATCGCCATCGGCCAGGAGCTCATTGACCGAGGCCATGACCTGCTGTTCTGTACGGATGGCGACGCCGAGGAGTTGCTCGTTGCACGATTCGGTGAGGCGCGCGTGCTCCGAACCAAGATGCCAAGGTACTACGCCAAAAACGGCAGGCTATCACTTTGGAGGACCGTGATGGGGAATCGAAGGTTCCTCTTCGGCCGACGGAAACTCGCCCAACCGGTGATTGCGCACATGAAGGAATGGCAACCCGACCTGACCGTCTCGGATTACGAACCCCTGATGTGGCAGGTTTCCAAAGCACTCGGCATCCCGCACGTGGCCGTCAACAGCCAGGAATTCTTCCTCTCAAGCCCCCTGCCAAAGGGAACCAGCCTTGCCCACCGCATCCAGGTCAAAGGAGGTGGTTGGATTGTTCGGAGGTTCTCACCTACCGCTGACCTCCGTATCGTCGGGAAGATTCTGGTGGAGAAACGGCCCAAAAGCAAGGCGACCTTTGTTGGGGCGATTCTCCGAAAAGAACTTGAAAACCTCACCTGGGAGCCGCAGGGCGAACATTTTGTCGTCTATTCGTGCCCGATGCTCCAACCTTCCCTTGCCGGGATCAGCCAACTTGCTGAGCGAGAGCAAAAGCGCGGCAAAGTGTTCGGTGTCCCACCTTCAATGGTTGAAGGCTACGACTGGCTCGAGCACCAGCCGACTTCGGAATCGGGCTTCCTCGACGCCGTCTGTACCGCCGATTTTGCCGTGGCAACGCCGGGCAACCAGTTCATGGCCGAAACGCTGCAACTCGGAATTCCTGTGTTGATGACGCCCACGCCAAAGCAGTTTGAACAAGAGATCAACGCCAAGATGCAAACGACGGCACGACCGGACCAATACGCCATGTTTCATCCCGATGCAACCATCCCCGTCCCCTCACAGGACATTGACCGTGCTACCGACACGTCCGGGCGCATCAGGACGGTTGAACTGATTGAAGCACTTCACAAAGGGCAATCGAGGCCTGCATAGAGGTCATCGGATGACGAAGAAGTCGACTGAACAAACGGCGGATGGGGTGCCGCCTCTTCCTCTTGATGCAGAAGAACGCGCCGAACGGCTTGG
This sequence comes from Euryarchaeota archaeon UBA486, assembly GCA_002497765.1. Lineage (GTDB taxonomy): Archaea > Thermoplasmatota > Poseidoniia > Poseidoniales > Poseidoniaceae > Poseidonia. The sequence goes on along the minus strand of DAET01000020.1, from coordinate 27,394 downwards.
CCAGCAGGCTCGGTGGCTCATGGTGTCGTACGTTGCCCTTACGGGCGGTGCCTTCTGGTTCTTCCGTGAATCCCAACCCCAGTTGTTGATGGCATTGCTGTTCCTCACCATTCCCTTCTTTTCCGCGATTTCGGTGTACCGTGAAACGGATCGACTGCTCAAGGAATTGACCGAGACACAGGACCATACCGTGAAGAACAACTTGCAGTCCACAAGACGAGGATTGCGGTTCACCATCGGGGCAGCAGGGGCGGTCTACGCCATGGTTCTAGCCGTGGCCGCCTACGTCGCGCTCGGGTTCATCACCGCCTTGGTTTCGTATTCGAGTTGAGCGCTAAAACAGCACGCTTGGCTTGGTTGGAGACATTTCTCGATATATTGAAAGGTGATTTTCTTACCATGGCTGGGCCTTTTTTGGTCAGATAGGCCATCATCATCGACACCAACGCGACAAGACCACAGACGATGTGGATGGCGAGCATGATGGCTTTGGCGTCCATGATTGTTCGCAAATTTCTTGATATTTGAACACCTCATGGCCTGACCCGAGATGAATGAGCATTTGCAGCATGGGTCAAACAATGCATTAAGAGCAGAAACCGAGGATTTCTGACAGATGAAGAACGTTGGAGGGAAAGAACGGGCGTTGCGTGCCGTGTTCGGCTCGGGCGTTGTTATCGTTGATTTTCTGGCGTCGGTGCAGATCGAAATCCTGTTCCTGCTCGTCGGGTTGTGGGGCGTTCTCACCTCTGCCTTTGGCTACTGCCCGTTCAACGGCCTGCTCAACCGCAACACTTGCGCCATTGAGCTTCAGCCGACCCAGTCGTGAAAGGTTCTCCGTTGCAACATGCGGGCGTCCATTCAACCCCAGTTGCACGGTTCCAACACCGTTTGACCGCCCATGTAGGGCTGGAGAACCTTCGGCACGGCCACGCGACCGTCGTCGAGTTGGTACTGCTCCATGATGGCGACCAACGCTCGAGAGGTGGCGACCGCAGTGGAATTGAGGGTGTGGACGATGGGTTGGTTGGGGTGACCGGGTTGACCGTATCGAATGCTCAACCGGTTGGCCTGATAGTCGGTGCAGTTGGAGCAGGAAACGATTTCCTTGTACTGATCGGCACCGGGAATCCACGCTTCAAGGTCGTATTTCTTTGAGGCCACCGTACCCATGTCACCGGTACAAATGTTGACCACTTCGTAGTGAACACCAAGGCTGTTCCACAAGTCGATGCAGTTCTGGAGCAACTCTTCGTGAAGCGCCCAGGAATCTTCGGGCTTTGAGATGATGATTTGTTCAATCTTCGTGAACTGATGCACTCGCCAGATACCGAGGTCGCTCTGGCCGTGGCTCCCAACTTCTCGGCGAAAGCATTGCGACACGCCGACCATGCGCAGCGGCATCTGCTCTTCGGGGATGGTTTCGTCCATGTACATCGCCGTGAGCGGGTGTTCCGAAGTGGCGATCATGTAGTACTTGTCCGGCTCAATGCCGTACATGACGGTTTCAAAATCGCCCAAATCGGTGACCCCTTCGTAGGCTTCCCGATTCATCATGACGGGGGGCTGTACGAAGGTGTAGGCGCGCTCACGCAGGAAGTTGACGGCGTACTGCTGGAGTGCGAATTCCAATCGTGCAAGGTCGCCTTTCAGGAAGTAGAAGCGGCTCCCCGTAATCTTGGCGGCACGCTTGAGGTCGACCCACTTGTTCATTTCAATGAGTTCGTTGTGGGTTCGTGGCTCAAAGGTGAACTCAGGCTTGGTGCCGTGCACGGCATGAACGGTGTTGCCCGACTCGTCCTCGCCAACAGGCACGTCGGCGTGGAGGATGTTGGGAATCGACATGCGAAGCCGGTCGCGAACGGTCATGGCCTCGTTGGTTTTGGATTCCATCTCGGAAATTTTCGCACCAAGGTCGGCAACCTCTGCGAGGATGGCTTCGGCAGCGGCATGATCGCCGGCCTTCTTGGCCGCCCCAATGCCGCGAGCGGCCTCGTTCTTGGCCCGTCGAAGCTGGTCGGTCTCGTGGAGCAGGTTGCGCCAGGTCTGGTCGAGTTCGATGACCTTGTCGATGTTGTCGTGAGGCAGGCCACGCTTCGTGTGGTCGGCACGAACAACATCAGCGTGTTCTCGGAACATGTTCATGTCAAGCATAGGAATCACCACGAGATGTTGAAACTGAAAATATCGCCACCGAGGAAGAGCAGCCCACCAATGAAGAAGCCGAGAATGGCGCCCCCGTTGAGCAACGGCAACCCGGCCTGAGCCTTGCCTCGTGCCACGTAGGTCATGAGGGCAAGGTAGCCGAGCAACGAGCCGACCAGCGTCGCCATGGCGACCTCAAACGCCGCACTGTCGTCCAACCACTGGATGGCGGACAGCACCAGCATGCCGGGGAAGATGATGTCGCCCAAGCCCATGAACATGGCTTCACTGCCCTTCTTTGCACGCTTGGGTTTGGCGACGACGGGAGCGGGTCGAGGTTCCGTGGAGACCGGGCGCTTGGCGCGCTCGGTTTCCTCGATGAGAGAATAGTCACTGCCTTGCGGGGCAACGAGCAGGATGGGCAACCGAAGGCCGACCATGGTGTCGGCAAGGTCGAGCATGTGCTTTGATTTGTAGACCGCCCAGAAGTCGTAAACGGCGGCCAAGATCATGAACAAAATGGCCAGGGCGGGAACAAAGGTCACGCCCAGCATCACGCAAACTCCGGCCCCCAGCAGGACACCGGTGGTGTTCACGACGTACCACTCGCTGTGGACCACGAGAAGGACGAGGAGCAGCAGCGTGGCCACCAAACCGGCCAAAGTAGGTCCAGTGAGCAGTTGCAGCCCGTAAAGCGGGAACATGTCCGTGGTCAATTCACCGCGCTCAACCAGCGTGGCTGCGGCGCCTTCAACAGAACTGAGCACCACCAAGTCGGCCTTGTCGCCGTCAAGTGCAAAGAACACAGCCGCGGCATCCTCTGCCACCGGGAAACTGGCCCGGTTGATGAGCGAGGGCGTGTAGAGCCAGTGGGCTTGTCCGTCACCAACCACAAGCAGGTCGCTGTTGCTGGAGTTGTCCAAATCCGTGATGCGGACCGACGATACGCTGCTGACCAAACCGTTGAGGTTCATGCGGTCTTGAACGGTGTAGGCGTCCTCCCCGTCCATGCTGCCGTTCCATTCCACGCCGGTGACGGCGCCCGTGGATTCACCGAGCAGAATGAGACGCTGATGACGTGTGTCAGGCTGAGATTTCGCTTCTTCAATGGTTTGACCCAAGAACGGCGACCAGCCGATGTCAACCGAGGTGAACGAGCCGTTGGCGGCCGGAGCATGCTGGGTCAGGTAGGTGGCGTTGTTCAAACCGCCAAGGCCGAGGCCAAGCGAGGGCGAGGTGGTCTCAAGCAGCACGCTGGCTGACTGGGCCGCAGTGGTCAGCGACCACTCGTCTGCGTCCAGCAGGTGACTCTTGACCACACCATCACCGGTCAAGAAACCGGGGATGCGCCAGCGTGCTTCCTGCGTCATGACGCCCGGGTTCTCATCGAAGGTGCGGTAGCGAATCAATTCGTCAAAAGCGTTGGCGAGGTAGATGGCGTCCCCGGTCGACACCGCGATGGCGCAACCGCCGAACATGTTGTCGAGTGGAACCGGTTCGCCGTTGTCCAACGTGTAGCAGGCAAAGCTCTCAATCAGTTCCCCGGAATCGATGTCCAGCGACCATGCGTAGGCGCCCGAAGCAAAGGTGAGGTACTCCGCCGACGAGGTCATGCTCACCGGTGAGTTCACGTCGTTGACCTGATGGGCGTGGGTGGCGGCCCAAACCGGTTCAGCATACCCGTTGGAGGCATCCCAGGCGGTGATGTCAACGCTGGTGTTCACGTTTCCAGCGCTGATGTTGTACAGAATGAAACCGTCATCGCCCCACGTGCCCAACATAACACCGTTGCGCTCTTCGGCGGATTCCACGACGTAGGGATCGGTGTCAAAGTCCAGCACCAGCATGTGGGCCAGCGGGACCATGGTGTACATGAGGGCCAGCGTCAATACGACGTACATGCCGTACTTGATGAGGTACTGCTTGCCCCAGCGAGCAAGGAAGATGATCAGCGCCGTGAAGGCAAAGATGGCGATGAGTTCCATCAAGACCCAGCGCACTTGGGTTGCACCGGAGGCTCCGAAGGCGTGGAGTTCGCCCACGTCGTAGTACGGGCGGATGTACATGGCGAGGGCGATGGTGGCGACAAACATCCCTGCCATGCCGGCCATGCCGCGCCACTGTTCGGCCATCAGCGCACCGAGGTTGTCACCTTGCCGAAGTTCGTCTTCGACATCGGCAAACCGCTGTGAGACCTCACGTCCCTCACCGGTATCAGCATCGCTCATGGTCTTCCCACTTCCCTCTGCCATATCAGCGTCGCGTTCTTCCGTAGGAAGAACACTTGAGGAAAAGAGCCTTGGAGAAGAGGCGGTCGTTCGCCACCATGGTGGACGCCCAACCGGCACGAGCATGGCTCGAATCCACCAAATCCAAAGGCATGGCCTTGGGCCTTGACAACACCGCGAAGGCCATTGCAGCGCTTGAGCTTCCATCACCCACCTACGAGACCGTCCACGTGGCGGGAAGCAACGGGAAAGGGACCACGATCGCCACGCTGGGGGCGGCCCTCACGGCGGCCGGCCTTCCACACATCGCCTTCACGTCGCCCCACCTTGTTCGGGTGGAAGAGCGCGTACGACTCAACGGAACACCGATTGCCTCGGCCACCTTCGACGAAGCCCTCGCCAGCGTTCACGCCATGGCCACGAGGACGGACATCGCCTTGACGTTCTTTGAAACGACCTTGCTTGTGGCCCTGGTCGTTGCTGCCGACCAGCAACCGGAGGTCATGCTGTTGGAGACCGGGCTTGGCGGTCGATTGGACGCCACGCGCGCCGTGCCCGCCGATGTTGCCGTCATCACTTCCCTCAGCCTCGAACACACCGACTTCCTCGGCGATACTTTGGAAGCCATTGCTGGAGAAAAGGCCGCCATCGCACGGCCCGGGAAGCCGCTGATCGTCAGGGGCATTCACGACCCAGCGGCTCGCACTCGGGTCGAAAACATCGCCAACAACGCCGGCAACCCGACCATCGACGGCACGCAAGGCCCTGCAACCCTGCACTGGCTGGAGGTACCCGATGAGGCGACGTACTTCGATGAAGCCAACCTGCTGGCTGCAGCAGCGTGGAAGCACCTCAAATGCGCGGATGCTGATGGATGGAATGAAATCCGCGGATTACGGTGGCCAGGCCGCATGCAGGAGATTCACAGCAAAGGTTCGGGGAACGTCTGGTTGCTGGAGGGAGCGCACAACCCCAGCGGGATGGAGGTGTCCTGCAGGGAACTGTCGGGTGATGCTCGCTGGAAGCAACCGTGGGTGCTGCTCCTCGGCAGCACGCCACAGGCGGACATGGAAGCCATGTTGACGCCGTTGGTCAGCCTCTGTAGACAGCATCCACCGGCAGCCGTGGTGCTGACCGAACCCCAATTTGGCCGCTACCCAGGGGTGCCGTGCCCAGCCTTGGAGGCGGCGCTCCTTGACCAAGGCGTTGAGACGACCACTTCCTTCCCGCAACCAGACGACGCCGTCGCATGGATTGAACGACGAGCGGACGAAGTCGGCGCAGCCCACAACGTGCTTTGCATCGGCTCGCTCTACCTCCAAGGCAACGTGCTTCAAGCGCTGGGTGCCGACGACGACGAAGCCTTGGCCATCGTGGCGAAGGACTGAAACGCTGGAACCCGGCCAAGAGATTTGGTGAGACCGTGAAGGACAAGCACTTGGCCATTCGCATTCAACAGTGCCTTGCCCTCGCTGAGGCCTCCAACTGCCCCCGCCGCACCTTCGGCGCCCTGCTGGTTGACCCCAAGCGCAACGTGGTGCTGATGGACGGTTACAACGGTGGACCTCGAGGCGGTGGAAGGTTGTGCGGTGGCGAGGAATGCCTTCGCGACACCATGAACATCGCGTCGGGCACTCGGGTTGAAATCGGCTGCCATCACGCCGAGATGAACCTCATCTGCAACGCTGCGGCCAACGGCGTGCCGACCAACAACGCCTGGCTCATCGTCACCGGCGAGCCCTGCATGATGTGTGCGAAACTCATCCACCACGCCGGCATTGAGCGTGTGGTCATCGTCGACGGCGGGTTCATGGGCGAAAACGGCGTGGGCTACCTGGAAAACCACGGCGTGGAGATTCAGCGTACGGAAGGGCCGAAAGACCCTCGCGCTGAGGCCTGAGCGGCTAACGATTGGCCTTTGGCCCCTTCCGCTTGGCAACGGCTTGTTTCAACAAGAATTCAATCTGAGCGTTGATGGAACGGAAATCATCTTCCGCCCACACACGAAGGTCGTCATGAAGCGAGGGGTCAATTCTCAGGAGAACTCGCTTTTTCTCCACCTTGTGTCCCCGAAGCGGCGTGTTGTTCCTGCTCCCTGACCGTTTCATAGGCTCATCCATGTCGATGCCCCCGCGGAACCTTCACTGGTACAGCGTGCCGGTGTTGACCACCGGCGTGGTGTCGGTTTCAGAGCAGAGAACGACCAGAAGGTTGCTCACCATGGTCGCTTTCTTTTCCTCGTCCAGCTCAATGATTTGCTTGGCACTGAGTTGTTCAAGTGCGAGTTCAACCATGCCCACAGCACCGTCAACAATCTCTCGCCGTGCAGCAACCACAGCACTGGCTTGTTGACGGCGAAGCATCGCCTGTGCGATTTCCGTGGAATACGCGAGGTAGCTGATGCGAGCCTCAAGGACGGCGATACCGGCTCGAGAAAGACGAGCCTCCACCGACGCCTGCAGTTCTTTGGCAATGACATCTTGGTGACCTGAAAGCGTGATGCCGCCGATGTCCTTCTCCTCGATGGCGTCGTAGGGGTATTTGGTCGCCATCTCCCTGAGGGCGGCCTCGCTTTGAATCTGGACGTAATGCTCGTATTTCTCCACTTCAAACATCGCTTCAGCAGCGTCGTACACGCGCCAAACCACCACGGCTGCGATGTTGATCGGGTTCGCATTGACGTCATTCACTTTGAGCTTGCTTGACTCAAAGTTGTTGATGCGCAGAGAAATGCGGGATTTCTCGTAGAGTGGGTTGATGAAGAATCGAAACCCTTCCTGCTTGAGGGTCCCCACGTATTTGCCAAAGAACTGGGCCACGACCGCTTCGTTTGGATTCACAATCACATAACTGTTCCAAAGCAACAACCACAGGATACCGCCGCCGATGTTGAGAAGCAATGCTACCGGCCAAGCGACAGCCCAGAGAATTTGGCCGAATAAAAGAATCAGGCTTAGTCCGGCATGCACCCCAAGGCCAGCAAAGCCGTTGATGGAAGAAAGTGGTGCATCCTTGAATGTCGGTCGGGGCTGTTGGGCGGCCGGGACTGGTTGGGCTTGCGGAGAGGGTTGCATGGTCTACCCTGAGAACCAGCCTATTTTACGATATTGCAGTGATATCATTACAATAGCATACTATGGAGGTCGTCCAAACCTTCACCAGCATCCGTTCGTTTCCTGCAAGGATCTTCAGGGCGTGTAGTTGACGAACATGAAGATGCCAAAGAGGAAGATGAGCAGCGGAACGATCAGGATCTCAAACAGGGATCGATTCTTCGCCAAGACGTCCATTTCCGTTCCGTAATGCAGGACCGAGGCGTCACCCGTGCCGGTTGTGGGCACCATGGTGAGCAGGGCCTGCGCGAGCGTCTCATCGCTGCCCCACTTCTGGAGGTGGTCGACGTCGCGAGGAACGCAATCACCCAAGATGTAAACCGGGTCGCCGATGCCCAACCCAACCAGGTTCCATTTCCAGTCGCCTCGCTGCCACGAATCAAGGACAGGACCGTAATCGATCGGTTTCTTGGACCAATTGGCAGGGTCGATGAGCATCCCACCCGAGCCGTCGTGAATCATGAACGGTACGCCACCGTCCCTCGTTTCACGGTGCTCCCACGAACAATGGGTGTCGCCGTCCGCATCGGTATGGCACACGTACTGGTAAGACTTCCACTGCCAAGCCACCAGACCCTTGTGGGTTCGGCCGCCCACCGACATTTCCGGCGTGCCGGCTACGGAAGGGCGTACCTGGCCAACGAGTTCAGCTTGACCGACGGCGACGCTGCGAATGGGGGAGGATGGCAAATCTCGAATCAATCGGTTGAGTTTGAACTGCTTCCATGCGGTGTAGAACCACAGGAGGTTGATGACGGTCACGCCCAGGGTCATGCCCCAACCCAACATCGTGTGAAAGTCCGAGCCGTCCCTCGCCCGAAGGTCGGCGGAGAGCCAGATGAACGAACCGGCGAACACGATGGCACCAAGGCTGTAGGGCGTGAGTAACGCCGCCTTGGGCGTGCCGATGACGTTGGGATGCTCGCGAATGAGTTCCCCATCTTGATCTCCAGCGTACGGGTCGTTGAAGCTGGTGGGTACGGGCGCCCCAAACAACCAGTCGTCGTTCACCGAACGGGCGGGATGGTTCTCGTAGGGCAGCGGCTGAAAATTGGGGCCAAAGTGGGGGAACAAGCGTCCACCGAAGCCGAGGACGCCCGGAGCAGAGGTGGTGTCCTTCACGGCCGAACGGTTCGCCGTGCGAATTTTGCGAAGGTTGTCCATCAGCGGAGGTGAGGTGCTGTACATGAAAATCAGTCCAGCGACACCGGTGCTGAGCAAGGCCCAGCGGCCACGATCTTCGCGCTGCGTGACCTCTTGCGGGTCGTTGGTTGGGTTGTTGAGGTTCCCGATTTCCTTCACCGACAGCAGCTGGTAGCGAGGTGGGTTCTCCTCCACCAAAACAAAGGCATTGAACAGGAAATTGTTGCCGTCCATGCCGTAGCCTTGGATGGTTCGGGACCATGCACTCCCGCACCCGGGATCGTCCATTTCACCTTCCGGAGAGAGCGACCCCTGCAAGGAAAACGCTGCTTGAATCACCGTGCCCTCGGCGTCCATCATGGTGAGCGGTTGGGCGCCTGCCATGGAGAAATCGTAATCCCAATGGCCTCCACCTTCGTCGTCTTCCACCCATTCGCAATCGTCGTAGGCAAGGGTCCCTTCAACCAGTTCGAGGGGCACCACAACAAAGGCGGCCTGATTGGCGTACTCCTCACTGTCGTAGCCGTCCTGCAGCGGTCCGTAATCATAGACTGCCATGTCATCGTGGAGGTAAGGAAGCACGTTGGCTTCCTCCACGCGTGGTACATCGGGTATCACGAGGCTACTGGAAAACAAAGCAAACGCAGTAACCATGCCGACGATGGAAAAGAAATAACCGAGGCCGTGTCTGAAGGTCGGCTTGGGAAAGGCGAACACACCTTGGTCGATGCTCTGCACCTCGGTGGGGTCCATGAACCAACCACAGCGCACCGTGCTATAATCCAACCCCCGACAGCGGTATCGGAAACGACAATCTGAATGAAAAACGGGCGACTGTAATGGATTCAACACGGGGCAGGTTTCTCATTCAGACGGCTTGACAGCCGCACAGTTCTCATCCAGCAAATGCTTGGTAATGCCGGGGGCAGGATTCGAACCTGCGAAGCAATATGCAGAGGAGCTTGAATCCACCCCCTTTGACCACTCGGGTACCCCGGCTTCTGTCTGCTCGTGAGGCCTGTTCTTCTTGACTATTCCTCTTGCAGGATGTCCACCAACTCCACGGGTTTCGGTGGCGGGCGGCGATGAGCCACAATACGGCGAATGCGTTCAAGATGGTAGACTTCTTCTCGCTGAGCACGTTGATTTCGCACGACGAACAGCACCATCCCCGCGACCAGCAGGGAAAGCACGGACAGGCTCAGTGTGGCCATGCCGCCCGACGGATTATCGCTTTCATTGGGCTGAATATCCGCTAACGGAACAGGAACCTGCGGTGTGAAATCAACAATCTCAACTGTCAATCCCAGCCTGCCCTCCTTCCAGGCCTCGATGTTCCAGACGAAATTGATCCACTCGCCGGTGTTGAGGAACGCCGTGGCGTTGTTCATTTCCCGGCCCTCGTCGTCGCGAAGAACGACGGTAAATTCGCCCGCCAGCAGACCGTCGTTGGCAACACGGGCGTAGACCGAGACGTTCTCACCCACCACTGGGCGGAAGGGTGTGGCTGACAGGTCCGTGAGCACCGGTTCAAAGGCAAACCACGTCAATCCGACATTCAGCGGTGCCGAGGCCGTACCGTAGCCGGTCAACATGCGTCCAGAACGGTCGGTCGCATTGAACCATACGAGAAGCACATCACTCCGGGTGAGGGTGACGCCCTCGGGAAGGAAATCAACGGTTCCCGAATACACGGTGAAATCGTTCAGTGTTGCGTTGAGTGGCAGCGCAATCGTTTGCTGAGAGCCTTCAACAGGCTGACCCAGACGATAGAACAGTGTGTGCATCTCCAACGGACCTGGCGGCATATCGGTATCGTCGTTGATGCTGACGGTGATGGCGACATCGTTCAATTCGTTCGAGGCGAAATTCTCGAGCATGCCCGGCGCAATCACGAGTTTAGGCGCCACATCGTCCACCACTACATCGTAACTCAAGCCGTTGATATCATGCCCCGGGAAGCCGTATGGTGTGATGGAAAACAGCCCCTCATCGTCGTACAGGATGTTTTCGTTCATGGCCACAGTGAAATTCATCACACCGGTGGTGGAAAGGTTCACCCGTCCCGTTTCCAAGCGCTCGCTGTCACTTAGCGTCCACATGAAATGACCGCTGTTGGGGAAGCCCTCCGCCAACACGGCGGTGTTGTTGTGGTACAGGCCAATGCGGTGTTGGACCGGGTCGTTTCGGTGGAACCAATGCGTGGTACCGTCCGTTTGTCCGTGAGGAGATTGCAGATCGGTAATGTCAATCCACCTCAGTTCAACATCGTCGCTGGCGGTCCAGGCAAGGCTGCTCAAACGGTACAGCCCCAACCCGACGTCCTGGCCCTCATCGATGACGCTGAGTCCCGGAACGCCAACGGTGCCGTTCAGTGAAGCCGTTTTGTTCCAGTCCAATCGGAAGGAAAAGGTCAGGTCGTAGGTGGTGAGCAGGGGGCGCTGTTGAACATCAACCACCGGACGTTCTGCGAAGCAAAACTCGTCGTACGTCATCTTGCCAAAGCGAGGTTCGTAGTGGATGAAACACGCTGAGGTATTCACCTCACCGAGCAGAGCCAAACGAATGCTCTCGAGGGACTGTATTCCGTTGGCGTCGCCCAACGTGAAGGCGAATTCATGCTGGTGCCCGGCCAGCAGACGCCCTTGGACAGCATCCAAGCCGATGTTGTCCACGTCCACGGTGGTGTCGGCTCGCCGCTGCACACTCAAGGTGGCCAAATCGTTGGCTTCGCCGAACGTCCCTCCGCCCACCAGCGTATTCCCTGCCAAATCTTCGCCCACCAGCACGATGCTCAGACGTCCTGCGTTGGCGCCGTCAGGCACCACGCTTTCAGAGGAAAGCAGCGGCAAGTCAACTTCCAATTCAGCCACGCCGCGATTCAGGCTCACCGTCTCCATGCGGTATTCATCCGCTTCCATGAGGCCGTTGTTGTTGGTGTCATGCAGCTTCTCAAGCCACGTCCACACCTCAAGGAGGCTCGCTAACCCTTCCGGATCGCTGATCTGCAGCCGAAGGGCGATGTCCTTCCCGTACATGGCCACATGACCGTCGGCAGGAACCTCTTGACCTGAATCCAACACCGTGAGCGTGTTGACCGTGGGTTGCACGGTGTCGAAGAGGAGACGCGTGGGGGTCAACACCACCGTTCGGTCCTCGCTAGAGGAAGCGTTGAGACCAACGGGACCCCTTCGTGAAAGACTTGGAACAAGTTCGAGGAAGGTGTTACTCGGTACACCGTCTTCGTCCGTTGGCGTAGAGGTCTGAACGCTGAACCACCCGCCTGATTCAACCTCGGCCGTCCACGAACGGGACCAGGAGACCGGTTCGCCGGGCCATTCGTCCGGGCCCCCTGAGAGGTTTTTCGGCGGAACAGCGCGAAGGGTAACCGTCGCTTCAGCCTCTCCAGCCTCGACCCACTGGTTGGCAATGCCTTCCATTCGAACCCGTCCGGAGGCTAACAAGGTCTCATTTTCATCAAGGTGGAACGGCCAGAAGGAATTGGTCCAATCGTCAATGCGCCGCTGTTGGCTGTCCGTGACCGTGAACTCCACGACCTCAAGGTCGTTCTCAACCTCGTTGAACGCCGTCTTTCTGACAAATACTTCGGGGCCTGCGGCCAACCCCTCGTCATCCGTGGCCGTGGTGAGCACGTGGAGGTCGTCAACGTCATCGAGCAGCCACGTGCTCTTGAACGCCCAATCGATGGTGCACGTGTTCATGGTGCAGACGACGCTGGAGGCACTGGCATCGAACAATGCCAAGCCTGCTCCGTCCATTTGCCGGAACCTTGGCGCTGTTTGGATGCGATCGAGTTCAACGTGGATGAACGCCTCGTTCGCATCGCTGCTCGGTCCGAGCAGGAACGAGACCTCGGTGATGTCTGGAGCGTTTTCGGACAGGTCAAGCGGGTTGGAGCGGGTGTGGTGCGTGGTGAACATCACGGTCTGGCCGGGCAACCACCGAGTGTAGGCGGGCGCATCCACCGACTCGGTCATCAGCGGCAGCGTGGTGGCGTTCAATCCGACACGAAGTCCGCCCACATCGGTCTGAACCTGAAGAGGCACATCGAGCATCGTACGCATGTCGACACCTGCTGAGGCTTCTTTGGCCGTGTTGAGGTCACCAGCGTTGACACGGATCTGAAGGGTTGTGTCAGGAAGCAGATGCATGAACTGCAACACTTTGACGTCGGCCGTCCCCTGAACTTCCACGGTCAGCGTGCACGTTCGTTGCAGCGCGATGAACACAGGACTGAGTGAAGCGTTCGAGGAGGAAGGGCACGAAGCAGTTGATTGGTGGCTCAAGGCGGTTTGACCTTCGGCCAAGGTTTGGAGCACGCCGTTGATTCGAACCTCCGTCGTTGAGGTTTGGTTGTTGAGGGAAAGGACCACTGCGGGGGGCGGACCGCTGTTTCCAGCCCCGGGGGGCTCGAGCGTCGTGTACGACAACTCAAGCGTGCTGTTCGACATGGCGATGCTTGGCGTAGGAGCGCTGGGGCTCCATGTGAGGTTCGTGCCGTTGTGCTCGGCGCGCGAAAGGTGGATGTTCAAACCGATGTGGTTTGACATGCCGCTGGGCGGCCATGCCATCACGGAGACGTTGTTCCAACCCAGCGCAAGATGGGGGCGTTCGGGCGGCGAGACGCAGTCCGGCTCAGCCTTGGCTCGGACAAAGGCTTCCCCGCCGTTGGCGGCGATGGTGAAGTCGTTCATCAGCCCGATACGACCGCCCAGCGAGTGATTGAGGTAGGTCGTGGGCTCTCTTCCGGGCACGTGTGCAGAGGCGATCAGTTGGCCGTTGGTGGTGAGCCATGTCAGGTTGTCACCAACCGTGGTGAGACGGTAGCCGTCGTGGGGGCAAGTGGCCATGGACGAAAGCGGAAGGGTGAACGAACCGGTGACACGTAAGGTTCCGTTGCTGTCCACCATGGCGTTGTCGCCAGCTGGACTGTTGACGATGTGCTGAGGGCCGATGTACGTGGTTCGACCGACGGAGAGGCTGTGAACCAGCGGCGTGACGTAGGTGTCATTGGTGGCCATCCGTACGCGGACGTGGACGGTAGGGTGTTCCACCGGGTCCACGGCTACGGGAACAGGCAGCGTGAGGTTCGTGTGGCCCTCGATGGGTTGGTGTTGAGCGTCCAACACATCAACCAAGAGGGTCGTGCCGTCGGGTTGTTCGTACCAGCCATCCAACCAGCCGTAACCGAACAGTGGATCGGGACTGATGGAACGGGACACCCACGTGCCCGTGGATTCGAAGACATCGATTTCAACCCCGGCATCATCGATGTACCACCCATCGCCTTCCACATAGGTGTCTGAGAAGAAGGAAAAGCGTGCCTTGATCGACTGACCGGAAAGGTTGGACAGGTCGTAGGTCTTCAGTTCAAAATCGCGTTGATTGGAAGCGCTGCAGCCGTTTGGAACGCTGGAACCGTCGATGATGCCGCGGCCGAAGAAGGGCGAATTCGTGTTCGCGGTGGAGATTTGGTCGTGGAAGCCATCGAGCTGTGGAGGGAGCCACCACCACTGTTGGCCGCCGTCGGTTGAGATGGCCACGCCGCCCCCGTCCCAGTTGAATTCCGTGCAAACCCAGGAACGGAAGGAAAGGCGCGCCGTGGCGTTGTTGGGGACGGTGTACTCCTCGCTGATGAGGTGGGTGTAGACGTTATTGGTGTACTTGGTCGTGAGGTTGATGGCGGCCCCGTTGTTGCCAGAGTGGAAGACCCCGGGTCCCCATCCTGAGGAATTGCGGGTCGACCCCACCTCCCAGCCGTCGGGCCACGTGCCCTCGATGGTCCAGCCGGGAGGGGTGGTCATTGAATTCTCAAACGAACGTAGCGTGCTCGAGGAAGGGTTCATGCCGAAATCAGTGGTCCAGACCCATTCGTTGATGACAGCCGTTGAAGGGTCGAGCCAACCGTGGACGTCACCCACATGGTTGGTGGAGTTAATGGAGAAATTTGCCAGTTGACGTCGCTCTTCGCTGGCGGTGCCCGGACGATGGATGACGGTGACATCGTCTACAGCCACGCCTTCCCAACCCGAGGAGGCAAAGCCCCCGTACCCAGTGTGGTGGTTGGTCGTCACCTGGAATTGAAACAGCACGTTGGAGGCGTTTGGGTGACCCGAAACGCCGCTGGGAATGTTGTAGGAAATTGGTACCCATCCAAGCGACTCATCGGTGTAATACGTTCCCTGATAGGCAAACCCGTTGCCTGGCATCCCGGGAATGCCCGAAACGGGCGCCCACGTTGTGCCGTTGTTCACGCTCACGTAGACCAGTAAATTGTCCGAGAACGAGCCCTCGAGGTCCCAGTTGGCCCAGAATTCAAGCTTCATCGGGCCCGTCAAGCCTGAGAGGTTCGCAGGCAGGTACAGCCGTCCATCGGCGTTGTTAGCGTAATCGCCGCTCATGTTGCCGTGGAACCATGCGCCCGCGACATCGCCGAGGTTGGAGAGCGTGTAGTTGTCAACGAACCAACCATGGCGCAGGCCAGGCGTGCTTGAGGTTTGGAAACAGAACCGCACTTCCAAGGTCGGAGACGATTGCACCACAGTGTCGAGGGAGAAATGGGCTTGTTGCCAGGCATCGGACTCGCCCGCCCACGAGCTGGCTGGTGCACCCGAAAGACTCGATGAATTGCCGTAGCCACCCGTCGGAACAAGCACTTGCCAGTTGCCGCCGGCCGTGCGACGCTCCATCCAGGCGGCGTCGTCGTCCTTGAAGGCGAGCCAATGATCAACGGTCAGGTTGTACTGATTGACGAAGGCCGGCACGACCTCGGCCGGCGAAGCCAAACAGCCACTCATGTTGGCTTGCAGACCACCAAGGCCTTGAGTGGCCAGCACGCGCTGTCCGTGCGTCGCATTGATGGGTTCGCCTTGTTGTGCCGTTGAGGCGTTGAGCGGGACCACGTTCCAAGCGTTGTGATTGGGCCCCTGACCTACCCAGTCGGGGAGGGTCTCGATGAGGGTTTCAAAATCGGTCAGTGTGGCCAGCGTTGATTGCGTGGCGAGACTCAACTGGCCACCGTGGCCAATCCCCTGGGTGCCCTGATGCGTACCGTTCCATCCCGCATTTGCATCGATGCCGAACCGAGCACTGGTGTCAGGCGCCTCGGACCACATGGGCGTGACATCGATTTGTCCGCCGGAGAAGGTTCGATTGTATGGAATGCTGAGCACACCGGTGCTGGTGGTGTTGACGCCCTCTTCTCCCGCCTGCGGCGTGTAGTAGGTTGAACGTGCAACGTCGGTGGAGAAAGGACCGAGCGAACCGACCATCGGTTGGGCCAACACGAGAAGCATCAATCCGGTCATGGCGATGGCAGCAGCGCACGACGAGCGAACGCGAACCTTCTCATCGGGGACGACCACGGGAAAACACCTCGCTCTGCGAGGTGAGGTCGTTCAATATGAAGGGGTGTCATCCCTGCGTCGGGAGGAAGACGGACAATCAAGGAGCGGAAGAGGATTCAAATCCCGTCACCTTCACGTCCACATCATGACCCCTGTTCGGGATCTCGACGGCGGACAAGCCCAAGAGATCGAAGAGCAGTTGTTCACCACACACCGGCAGCAACTGCCGCGCCACGTGCCGGTTCCGCTCCCCCGACAGGATTTTTGGGAAATGGTACGAGCCTTGCTGTCCAGCTTGGATTTGGAGATTCAAAACATGGTCCGGAAAGGGTCCATTGACATGCGATTGCAAAACCTGCAGAAACGCCAAACCAACATCCGCCGCATCGCCTCCGAACTCGCACGGAAGCGGATGGTGGCGATGATGCAACATGCGGCCAGTCAAGCGTTGCGGAGCGGTGTCAACCCCGGGATGAATCAGGAGCTTCCCTCGCTGGATTGGCAGCGACACGACCCTGCTGAGAAGGCATTCTATCATGCCCTCCAACTCAACGTGGACCGTTTCAAGAAAGAAATTGACTGGCAGGGTATGCAGCAAGGATTGCTCGGCGAGATCATGATGCAACCACGAACCCATGCCCCGGGCACCATGCAACTCGACGCCTTTGTTGGCGAAGGCACCCTGACCGCCGGACCTCCGCCGGATTTGGCCTTCGAGGACACCATGGAACCGCTGCCTCAAGCCGAAGAGGATGCAGAAGAGCGCTGGATGGACGACGCTCCGTGGGCGGATGAAGAAGCCTATCTCTTGGCCGACATGCAAGACCAGGCACCACCTGCTTCCACCACGGCATCGGCCGTCGCTGAACCGACACCGGCGAGCACGGGACCGGAATCTTCGCCAGCAGCAACCTCAGCTGCGGCCGCCACGAACAAGCACGGTGCAGCCATGGAACTGGCACCGTCAAAGGAACCGCTGACCACGATTCAAGACGAACCACCTCAACCTCAGCCCGAGGATGAATCAGGAGTCACGGTCGTTGAACACACGACGGAGGAACCGTCGGACGAAGGGAACGTGCGTGTTCGAATCCTCGAAACCCTTCCGGAGCCCGTGATGGACGCCAGTGGTCAACCGCTGACGCTTGAAGCAGGTGACGTTCACGTTCTGGATGAAGGCACGGCAGCTTGGCTCACGGACGCTGGCGTTGCCGAGCGTGCTGAACTCTGAGACTCAGCCCCAACATTGGACGGTTGGTGTGCTCATCAAACGACGGTTCATCGAGCACAACCGCTCTCGAATTGGAGATCGGATGATTCTCTCACGAGAAACGGTAAACGCTACGCAGGTCGTGTTGAAAACACCCATTCGGGCGGGGCGCATCAACCGGTTCAGTTGATGTTTCTCATCGAGATCTCGATGCTGACGGTGTCGGGGATGGGGATCTTGGTCACCGAGCGGAGTGCGGTTTGGTCCTTGGCCGTTGAGATGTCCATCTCAAGCAGGCGCTTGTGGATGCGCATCTCCCAGTGGTCGTAGGTCTCGCTGCCTTCACCGTCAGGTGCCTTGCGAACGGGCACCACGAGTCGGCGGGTAGGCAGGGGAATTGGACCACGGAGGTTGATACCGCCGCTGTCGCAGATGGTCTTGATCTGGCTGGCAACGTCATCGATGTCCTTGTGGTTCTCACCGGTCAACTTGATGACAGTCACAGCAACCATTCAATCAACTCCTCGCATCAATCGTTTCGTGAGCGAACTCACTTCTTCTCGATCTTCAGGCAAACGCCAGCAGCCACGGTCTTACCCATGTCGCGGATAGCGAAGCGAGAGAGCTCAGGGAAGGTATCCATTTGCTCGATGGCCATGGGCTTGGTTGGCTGGAAGCGGATGAGACAAGCGTCGCCAGTCTTGAGGAAGGAAGGGTTGGCTTCCTTGCCGGACTTGTTGGTCTTCTCCAGGAGTTCCATGAACTTCACAGCGACTTGAGCGGTGTGAGCGTGGAACACAGGGGTGTAGCCAACGGAGACAGCCTTGGGGATGTCCATGAGCTGGATTTGTCCCACGAAGGTCTCGTCGTGTCGCACGAAGGTTGGTTCGCTGTCGGTGTAGCCGGCAACGTCGCCACGGCGGATGTCGGTGGAGGCGAGGCCACGGACGTTGAAACCAACGTTGTCGCCTGGCTCGGCCTTGTCGACCATGGTGTGGTGCATCTCGATGGACTTCACTTCACCGCCCTTGGCAGAGGGGTTGAAAACCACGTTCTTGCCGACGTTGAGGGTACCGGTTTCGATCTTGCCGACGGGCACGGTACCGATACCGGAGATCTTGTAGACGTCCTGAATGGGCAAGCGGAGAGGCTTGTCGGATGGCTTGTCGGGCATGGGCGTGGCGTTGATGGCCTCAAAGAGGGTTGGGCCGTTGTACCAGGGGCACTTGTCCGACTTGTTGAACACGTTGTCGCCGTTGAGGGACGAGGCAGGGATCATGGGGACATCGTCTGGCTTGAAACCAGCCATCTTGAGGAGGCCGGAAACTTCAGCGCAGGCAGCCTTGTACTTCTCTTCGGTCCAGTCGACACCGGAGATGTCCATCTTGTTGACGTGGACGATGAGGCCCTTGACACCCAACACCTTGGCCAAGAAAGCGTGTTCCTTGGTCTGGGCGTTGACACCGTCGTTGGCAGCGCAGAGCAGAACAGCGGTGTCAGCTTGCGAAGCACCGGTGATCATGTTCTTGACGAAGTCGCGGTGGCCTGGAGCATCGATGATGGTCCAGTAGTAGTCAGGGGTGAAGAACTCCTTGTGAGCAACGTCGATGGTGATACCACGCTCGCGCTCTTCCTTGAGTCCGTCCATGACGTACGCAAGACCGAAACCGGCCTTACCGGATTCAGCGGCGAGTTTCTCGTTCTTCTCAATCACGTGCTCTTCGATGTGGCCGGAGTCGAGGAGGAGACGTCCAACGGTGGTGGACTTTCCGTGGTCGACGTGACCGATAAACACGATGTTGCGGTGTGGCTTGCTTCTGTCTTCCCATTGTGATGGCATGGTAATCGCTCCTTAGCAAGCGCTCCGACAATTATCCCCTATATCAAGAGCGCGACGCGCTTTGAGCCGCGAATTCACCACGCATTCCCTGTTTTTGCCTCATTGCGTGTCAAGAATTTCACCGGACGAACCGATCTTGTAGAGACGGAGCGTGCTGGTCGCGCCGCGCATCGCCAGCGGACTGCCCGAAATGGCCACCACGCGCTCACCGGGCTGAATCAACCCCTGAAGCACGAGCTGGTCCACCGCTTCTCGCATCGTTTTCGAGCCGCGGTCATGCTCTTTGCACAATACGGCATCCACGCCAGGAAGCAGGCAGGTGCGGCGAAGGGCACGCAAGCGGTCTGACACCGCCGTCACTGGCATGGAAGGACGGTAGCCCGACACCAGCCGCGGTGACGTCCCGTGTTCGGTGGCGACCACGATGCGTGCGGCTTCGGCCTCTCGAGCCAGTTCAACGCCCGCGTGCGCCACCGCCCGGGTCGAACGGAAGCGGGCAAGGGCGGTCGGACGAAGTTCGTGAGCGGCCAAGCCGTCTTCCGTTGCAGCGGCGATGCGCGCCATGGTCTGCACCGTCTCGAGCGGGTACTTGCCCGTGGCGGTTTCACCCGACAGCATGACGCCGGTGGCACCGTGCCGAATGGCGGTGGACACGTCGCTAACCTCTGCCCGAGTGGGGCGTGGTTGGAAGGTCATGGAATCGAGCATCTGTGTGGCCACCACCACGGGCATGCCCCGTTCAAGCGCTTTATCGATGATGCGTTGTTGAACCACGGGGACGTTTTCAAGCGGAATTTCAACGCCGAGGTCGCCTCTTGCCACCATCACGGCGTCGGCGACATCGAGAATACTGTCAAGGTTGTCCAAGGCCACCGGGTGTTCGATTTTTGCAAGGACGGGGACGTGCATGGACGCCGCCCGAACCGCTTCCTTGGCCGGCAACAAATCCTCAGCGGTACGAACATAGCTCACGGCGATGTAATCGGCCCCGTTTTCAAGAGCATGCTGGAGAGCAGCCTCGTCTTTTGGACCAATGGCAGGAAGGTCGACGAGGGTGCCCGGGACGTTGACGCCTTTCCGACTGCTGATGGGGCCACCGTCCTCCACCCGACAGCGCACCGAGGCGCCGGCCTTTCCTTCGGTGGAGAGCACGGTCAGACGAATCAGACCGTCAGCCAGTAGGATCGGATCACCGGTCTTGAGTTCAGCAGAAAGCCCTGCGTATTCAACGGGAAAATCGGTACCGTTGGTGGTTTCCACGCTGACCCGGCCGCACAAGAGTGTGATTTCACTGCCCTCTTCGAGCATTTCCACTTCGGGAAAGGTGCCCAGACGAAGTTTCGGACCGGGGAGGTCTGCCAGAATGCAGGTTGGACGGCCTAGTTCATCCTCAATGTCCCGAACCCGCCTGTAAAGGTCGGTCTTGTCTTCGGGTTCACCGTGAGAATAGTTGAAACGGCACACATCGGCGCCCGCTTCCAGCAGCGCCTTGAGGGTCGAACGGTCATCGCAGGCTGGTCCAACGGTCGCTACGATTCGCGTGCGTCGCATGCAGGCTCACCTCATTTGTAGTAGAGGCGAATGACAAACTGATCGACGTTGAAGTCGTTGACGCGATCGTTCTGAATCGTCATGGTCCACTCGCCCTCGCCGTAGGTCGATTCCGTGTCGGAGAACATGTAGCCTGAAAGCTTCAGGTGAATGCAATCTTGATCGTCACCGCAGTCGCCGTCTTCGCGAGATTCGACGTCGGTTGACGTGGTGTTGGCGGCCTCTTCATCTTCCTCGTTGTAAGCGAAGATGTTGAGTTCGGCACGGCAGTTGTTCGCGCCCGGAATGGCCGTACAGTCACCGTCTTCTTTGGGGTATTCCAGTTCAACTTGCGCCTTGACAATGGTGTTGCCGACCTCTTTGTCATAGTGTATGATGGCGTCAAAGTCCAATTCTGCGGCGTTGCCGCTGCTGTTGCCACCGATTTCGAAATCGTTCCAGTAGCCTGCATAACTGACGTAGACCCGAATGGTGGCGCTGTCGGTCATGTCGACGTTGTTGGTGACCGTGAGCCCAATTTCGTATTCGCCCGGTGCGACGTTGCCCCAATCAACGGTTGAGCCCACGAGGTCGTCGTCGTTCTCCGGGTCGCCGTCGTTGTCCTTGTCTTCGTTGAGGTCCAAATCCCACGTGTAGCCGTCCTCAGGGATGTATTGCGACGTGCTGTCGCCTGGCGTTGAGTCCGTCGCATCGAGTTGGATGGTCGTCGTTTCGGTGATGCTGCGGTCGGTGATGGTTTTGTCGCGAGCACAAATCCACACGAGTATGTGTCGAGACTCGGTGATCTCTTCGTCCTCGCAGTCTTCATCGTCGGCGTACTGCGTGATCTCTGCCGTTGGAGGTTCAGCACTCTCGGCGTAGACGGTGATGTCTCGGGTTTGCTCCGAGGTTGAGGTGCCGTCGGACACCTCAAGGGTCACCTTGTAGGTCTTGGCCTCATCAAACGACCAAGAGGCCGTCAAACCGGTGGCGTCAATGTCGATGGTCGCCTCGGTATCGAAGTTCCATCGGTAGGTCAGCGAGCCGTCGTTGGGCGTTGAACTTGAGCCGTCAAAACTGACGGTGGTGCCGACCTTGATGTTCTTGCTCGGACTGAAACTGAAGACCGCCAAGACTTCGGCATCCTCCCCGCTTGAACCGTCTTCAAAGATGCATCCAGCCAGCGAGGAACACAGCATCAGCCCCACCACCATGAGGGTTCGTGAATGGCTTCCCATGTTGGGATGTGGTGGCTCGTTCATCAAAAGGGCTTCCTCGTCCGGCCCGTCTAAAAGGAGAACAAACTCGTTTGCTTGTTGCCGGCCATGAGGTCTTTTGCCTCCCATCCGAAGGCCTCCGTGATTCGCCCAACGGCAGCCGCCAAGCGCTCGGCATAGAATCGCCCGTCGTAGGTGACCTTGGCTTGCTCCTCTTCGGTGTCAGGCCAATGGACGGCTGCCATCGGAGGTTTGCTGGCATCGGTGACCACGTAGGACACCTTCATGCCCGAGGTGAAACCGAGGCCGCGTTCGATGCGTTGTTTGGCCACTCGCACCTGAACCATGCTGTCCGGTTTGCTGTAGTCTTTGGTGAAATCCACGTCGTCCGCCGTCTTTACGGGCGTTCGCACAATACGCCCCTTGCAGGATTTGGCGAGCACGACCTCGCTGGCCGGAACTTGACAGGTTCGAAGCGCCTCAACTTGCTGCTTGGCGTAGGCCACCAATGCATCGCCCTGGTCCGCCAGCGTGTACCGGAAAATTTCCTTCATGGTCGTGGTCAAGTAACTGAATGAATCCGTTCGTTGCGTTTCGTATCCACGCACCAGCATCTCGTGAGAAGGCCAGACCACCTGGCCGATGTATCGCTTTTTGGCGCCGTGGCTAAAAAAGACGGAAAGCCCTTTTTCAAATTCAAGGACAGCCGAATCTCGACTGTATTTCTCGGCAAGGCCCGTCCCAAACTCCACCATGCTGCTGCACGCTGCTTGGTGCGCGGCGACGGTGGCCAAGGCGGTCTTATCGCCCTGCTCAGCGAGTTCTTGCACCTCATCGGTGAGCTGGCGAGGTGCATCAGGGTCCACCGGTGAACGAACGAAAATGGAATCCGTATCGGAATAGACCACGCCGTGACCCTCTCGTTCCACCGCAGCGATGATGCCCTTGATGTTTTGACGAGCCCACGCCGTGATGGAGGAGCCCAAATCCCGATGTGTAAAGCGATAGAAGCCACTGGCGAAGACCCCGTAAAAGGAATTCATCAGGATCTTCACAGCGTACTGCATGGCATCGTGAAAGGCTTCAGCGGTCTGGTCGCCGTCGGATTTCGCTTGCTTGATGGCGGCTTTGTGTTCGTCGCGCTGGGCCATCAAATCCTCGAGCAGGGCAGGCACCATCCCTTTCCGGTCTTCGGCTAGGCGGAATTTGCTCTCGATGGGCGAGGTGTGGTACCTGCCTTCCTCGGGAGCGGGTTGGGCCGGGTCAATGCGGGTGGTGTAGCAGATGTTGTGGCCGATCATGATGGACGGGTACATGCTCTTGAAATCGAGGACGGCAATCCAAGGGTGAAGCCCTGCTTCAACGTCGTGAACGTAGCCACCCGTGATCTGACCTTCCTTGGCCTCGGCCGAACCGGTGAGCGGTACGGCCACCTGCTGGACATCGGCCAGCCGAATCACCAGCGAATCAATCAGCTGGCTGGTGCTCCCGTTGGCGGCGGTTTCAAACGGCACTTTGGCAACGGCAGCCACGGCTTCCTTCCTTCGCACGGCCTGAATGGCATTGAGGATGTCCAACGGGAGTTCAGCGTCTCGCACACAGTAGGCCATGACCTCATCAGGACGGTCAGCCCATTCCTGGTCCATGTTGGAGGCGTCCACGTCCATCTTGTGCTTGTCCTCGTCGTCAGGAAACAGCAGTGAGGCGACAAAGGACAGTGTCTCGCGTCGCGGTCGTAGCGCTTGGCGTGCTTGCCACCACGCGTCCATCACCACGCGCCCCGACAGGTTCCAAGCGCGGTTGCTCTGGCGCTTGGGCACCAACGCGTCCCGATTTCGCTTGAGTTCGGTTTCAAGTCGGGGCGCTCGCCCCCAACCGAACAGCGATGCCGTCCCGTCCCAGCCCCGTCCGCGCTGAAGCACGCCCGTGCGGTCAGCCAAACGTGGAAGGTCGAAGTTGTCAATGTTGTAACCCGTGATAATGTCGGGGTCGGTGGCTTGAACGGTGGCGGTCAGCCCCTCAAGAATGTCGACTTCTGACCCTCGGTATTCGAACACTTCACGCTCCCCCGTTCCGAGGTGTTCAACACACGCCGCAGCGCACAGCACCGTCTCGTGCTCGATGCTGGTCTCCAAGTCAAACGAGAACACGGTGTAGGGCACCTGGAACGGTTCGGTTGAGCGAACGTTGTCAACCTCACAGCGAACCGTAACGTCCACGGCGTAACGGCCGCCACCGCCGGCTTCGATGACCTCGGGCTTGAGAACGGGGCCCTCCGCCGAACGCTCGTCCACCACCTCACCCGTGAAGGCGACGTGCATGCCAACGTCGCTGTCCAAAAACAGCCGGTTCACAAAGGGGATGTCGCCGGAGAAAATTTGCCACGACCGGGTTTTGAGTAACTTGCGAAGGGCGGGCACGTGGAACGGTTGCTCCACCTCAATGGTCCACACCGGCCGTTCGCCCAACTGCGTCCACTTGACCACTGGACCGCTCACCTGCACGACGTGTTCCATGGCTCGAACATGCGCCAGACGGTCTTCGATGAAGGTCGGGATCGGCTCGTTGGCATCCCATGTGCCGATGGGTGCAATTTCGAAGGAAGGACGCAACCCGTGAACGAGCAGGCAGACGGAGCGACCGTCCTCGCTTCGGCCAAACAATTCCACGATGGTGCTGGGTTGTGGCTCACCTTCTGCGGAGATGGAAGAGGAGCGGTATCGGCCGCTGACAATCCCCATGCGTCCATCCATTGAGCGACCCCGTGAGGCTTGACCGTTCCGCCCCATTAGAACCCATCTGCCGGCGTGCATGGAAAACCGGGGCGGCAGGGCAAGAAATGGGAGAGGAACCCTTGAAAGCCTCATTCCAATGGCTCATTTTGACAGGAGTGGCGCTGCATGGATGAATCGTTTGATTGGGACAGCCT
>DAET01000020.1:0-2309 GCA_002497765.1 Euryarchaeota archaeon UBA486 | reverse complement strand
ATGTACCTCACCACCACCACGGCCAACGACCCGTGGATGCCCGGTGAATTGCGCCCCTACGGCGACATACCGATGTCACCGGCAGCAGGTGTTCTCAACTACGGCCAAGGCCTCTTCGAGGGCATGAAAGCCTACCGAACCTCAAAGGGACGAATCGTCTTCTTCCGGCCCGAGGAAAACGCCCGACGAATGCAGCGCGGAGCGGATCGCCTCAAGATGCCCCCCGTTCCCGAATCCATCTTCGTTGACGCCGTCGAGCAAGTCGTGGAAGCCAACAAGCACTGGGTGCCCCCGTCCGGTAAAGGCGCCATGTATGTCCGCCCGCTTTTGATGGGCAGCGGGCCCGTGCTGGGCGTAGCCCCCGCACCGTCCTACACTTTCCTGATCTACGTCACCCCCGTTGGACCGTACTTCAAGGGCGGCATGAGCGCCATCGATCTGCTGATCTCCGAACATCACCACCGAGCAGCCCCCGGCGGCTCGGGCGGTGTCAAGGCCATTGGCAACTACGCACCGGGCATGAAGCCCAGCAAGGAAGCCAAGGCCAAGGGCTACGCCGAAGTGATTTACCTCGATGCTGAAACCCACACCGTCATCGAGGAAGTTGGCGCGGCCAATTTCTTCTGCGTCAAGGACGATGTGCTCTACACCCCGGAACTCACCGGCACCATCCTCCCAGGCATCACGCGCGATTCCATCATTCAACTCGCTCGCCATCTCGGCTACGAAGTCGTTGAGGGCAAAGTGGCCGCCGACTTTGCGATGTCAGCCGACGAGGCGTTTTGTTGCGGAACAGCCGCCGTCATCTCCCCCATCGGCTCCATCACCCACGACGGCGAGAAGAAAGTCTTCGGCGACGGTACGCCCGGTGCAACCACGTTGAAACTCTACGATGCCTTGACGGGCATTCAGAACGAAACCGAAGAGGACGTCTTCGGCTGGCTTCACCCGTTGCCCTGACGGCGCTGAACGGCAACCCAAGCGAGGCTGAGCATGCTGGCCGTCGCCAAGGCCGTAACAGCAGGGGTGTCCTCGGACATCGGTGGCGCCTCTTCCGTGGCGTTGGTCTCGTTCAATGGCGGAGCAGGCTCAACCACGATTTGGCCAACCATGCCTGCCGAAGCGTGCGGTTCGCACACGAAATCGTACGTGCCGTTCATGCCGCGCTCGAAGGTGAAGCTGTAATCAACGGCGCGAGCGGGTTCGCCCGAGTCGAACACACCGTTGTTTTCCACAGCGTTGTGTGGCAGGGCTTGGCCGCTCCAGAAGAAACGGACCGTGTCGCCCTCAGTGATGGAAACCGAGGACGGTGAAAAGCGCAGGTTGGTGCTGTCAACCGTGATGACCACCGTCTCGGGGTCGTCTTCTTGCGCCATCAGATCACCCTGAAGTCCGCTGGTGCACAGCAGCAGCACGGACAGGACAAGAAGTGGACGCATGTTCAGAAATGACCCTCAAAGGTTATCAATTTCTGTTTTGACAATCAGCGGTTTTTGAAACTCTTGCGCTTCTTGAAGCTGCTTCGCTGTTGCGTGTTTTTGCGTTGAGAACGAGCACGGCGGTCGCCGGTTTTTGGACCGCGCGCGGTTTCTTGGGCCACGGCTTGACGCTGATTACGTTGCATCTCGCGCCATTGACCGCCGATGAGTTGGAGCAACTCTTCCTTGCTGCCCGCACCGATGGCTTCCTTCGCACCGGAGGACGACACCCACAAACGACCCTCGCGGCCATGGGGTCGACGTGGGTGAGAGGTGTGTTCCTCACGCTTGATCTTCCTCAAACCCACTGCTCGTGCAGCGTTGAACAGGCCTTCGAGGTCGGGCTTGAGCACCGAGGCGTCCTTCGGGACACGGCGGCCTGCACGGCGAGAACGCTTCATGTCAAAGTAGCCCGGCCAAACGCACAGTCGGTCGGGGTTGTGGTCCATGGTCTCGCCTCATGGGCTGGTGACGACGTGCTTTCTTCAAGCCGTCGCTCGACTTCACTCAAGCAGAACGCCGTTGATGACACCGTCTTTTCCAGGGCGGGACGTGATGCGAACACGACCTTGGTCGGTCTCGATAACGGCACCCTTGACGAGGATGTTTCGACGAACGTAGTTGGGGTCCGAGGCGTTTTCGACCACGCTGTGGATGGAGCCCAAGGTGGTCTTGCCGGTCTTGGGGTTGTTGATGCTGACCTGGTTGGCGGCCATGACGCGGACCATGGTGTTGCCACCGGTCTTGCGGTAGATCTTGCGCTTGGGCTCACCAACGAGGGCGAATTGCTTCTCCGTGGAGATTTCAGTGGCTCGCTTGCCGCGTGCCTGA
>DAET01000012.1:947-12597 GCA_002497765.1 Euryarchaeota archaeon UBA486 | reverse complement strand
ACCCTCGAAAAACCGTGGCGCTGCGCCACATCTTCGAGCAAGTGCTCCAGCGCCAACCGTCGCTTCATCGCCGCCGGCGTGAAGTCCCGAGTTCCGCGTGGTCGTTGCACCATCAAGTCTGTCGTGCCGTTCAGGCTTCAAGACCCCTTCGCCTTCTACACGGGAGCCAGAACGGATTCCCGACTACTCTTCTTCCCAAGCAGCCCCGCCCCAGAGGTCCTCGCCGTCCTCCAAGTCCCACGCTGCAGCATCGTTCGTTTCGCTGACCGTGGGCGCCTCATCCACCGGGCCAGCGCCTGTCGAGTTCTCGTCTGTTGAGCGTTCATCTGTCGATTTCTCGTCTTCGGACGATGATCCGGCGGCGGAGTCTGGGAGGGATTCGGATGGTGCTGATTCCTCCGAGGGTTGACCGGCCACCGCATCCAAATCGGGGGCTTCGGGCACGTCGGGCAGCACCACCTCGTCCTTGCTGGCGATCTCCTCGAGTTTCTCAATCAGTTCCCAGTCCGGTTCTTCCGCCCCGGGCTGCACGCCTTGGTCCTGGCGTACCTGCACGAGTTCGGCGGCGTTGAGCACGTCGTCGTCGCTTGCCACCGTTTCGCTCAGCGCTGTTTGGTCGAGCGGGCGAAGGTCTGCATTGGCGTCCTTGCCTTTGGCCTCAAAGGTGGTGGGTTGAGTGGGGGCGGAGACACCCAGCGACTTCCAGGCGTCCTTGACTTCGGTAGAAGCAGGAACGACGGAGCGTGCACGTTCCTCGGCCTTGCGACGCTCGTAAGCCGCCTTCAGTTCAGCCTCCTCTTGCTCGGCACGCATACGGGCCTCCACTTCTCGCCAGGTCTTGCGTTCCTCCTTGAGACGGTCTCGTTCCTCCTGGCGTTCAATCATCAGCGGCGTGGGTCGATCGTAGCGCCTCCAGAAAAGATAGCTGACGCCAATGAAGAGGAGGGAGAGGATGAGCCCGGTCGTGAGCGTTTCCCACAACTCGCTCATGGAGCCCCACCTTCAATCGGCCAGTTCAGCGTCCACGGTGGCAGCCAGGTGCTCAAATCCAGCGATAACATCGCCGACTTGACCGATGAGGTCGTCGGAGCCACCTGGAAGTTCGGAAATGTCGGCG
Source organism: Euryarchaeota archaeon UBA486 (assembly GCA_002497765.1). Lineage (GTDB taxonomy): Archaea > Thermoplasmatota > Poseidoniia > Poseidoniales > Poseidoniaceae > Poseidonia. The sequence continues at coordinate 11,480 of DAET01000012.1, read as the reverse complement.
TCGGCACCCTCGGGCACGTTTCGGAACAGGGGTCGCTCGATGAGCTTCCGATTGAGGCCGATGAACAACGCTGCGACCACGCCCCAGAACAGGAGAATGATGGTCAGGCCCTTCGGGTTGGAGGGGTCCCAAACGTTGGGCGTGTTGGCGATCATGTCGGAGAAGTACGACGCCATCAGCACGAAGAACAGGATGGGGAAGGCGATGTAAATCAGCACGTCCCACCAGCGACCTACTTCCAAGTCGTTGTCGCCGGTGTTGATGAAATCATCACGGAAGGCCGAAACGCCCAGGCCGAGGTAGCCGGAGAAGCCCGGCGGAGCCGTGCCTTCGTCAACGGCGGTTCGCCACTTGATGTAGCCGTACTTCCATATCGAAAAGGCGATGAAGAGCCCCGAGAACATCAGGCCGTAGCCCCAGATGTGGTCCTGCACTTCGAGGAATTCGGGGAAGGCCACGCCCGAACTGTCGAGCTGAATCCACAGGATGGCGGAGGGCAGACCGAAGATGAAGATGGCCAGACCCGTGATGAGCACGGAGCGCTCTCGCTCGTAGCCGTGGTCGACGAAGTTTCGGACACAGAGTTCGACGGTGGAGATCATCGACGTCAGGGCGGCAAAGGAGAGGGCGAGGAAGAACATCGCCGTCATGATGAGCGGCCCAATAGCACCGCCTGGAGCCTGCGCAAACACCTCGGGAAGGGCGAGGAAGGTGATGGCGGAGGAACCACCGGTCACCGTGGCCAAGGGGTCGGGGTTGACCGCAAAGATGGCCGAGAGCACCGCCAAACCGGCGATGATGGAGATGCTGTTGTTGGCGAGCCCCATCGTAAAGGCGTTGAGCACCGTGTCCTCGTCTTTGCTCATGTAGACGGCGTACGTGATGCACATGCCCATACCAGCAGAACACGACCACGCCGATTGCGACAGACCGTTGATCCACACTTCAGGCTCAAACAGCATGTCGAAGTCCACGGTGAACATGAACAGCGCCCCGTCGAGGCTGCCGTCGCTGAGGTCCATCCACAGCGAGAGAAAGAGCGTCAAGAAGAGCAGCGCGAACAGGGAAATCATGAGGTAGAAGTTGACCTTTTCAATCGCCTTTGCACCCTTCCAGATGGTGCCCAGCACCAGCAAAATCACGAGGAACTGGAAGAAGATGACTTGACCGGGCGACTGCAGGAAGGCGTTCCACACTTCAGTGGTGTCCACCTTGTCGCCGCTCAGTGCACCGGTGATGCCGAGTTGGAAGTACTTCAGCGTCCAGCCGGACACCACGGCGTAGTAGAACCCGATGGCGGTTGAAATCCACGCCGTCCACAGGCCCATCCATGCGAACCGGCGGCCTGCGAAGATACGGAAGGTTCCAATGGTCCCGGTCCGGCTACGCTTCCCCATTGCGTATTCGGCAATGACGAGCGGAATCGACCATGCGAACAGGAAAATCAGCCACGGGATGAGAAACGTCCCACCGCCGTTCGCACCCACCATGCGGGGGAAGCGCCAGATGTTGCCGGTCCCGATGGCGGCACCGATGGAAGCAAAAATCAGACCGAGACGGCCGTTGAACTGGTCGCTTTCGCCCATGCTGTCACCTCAGTCCTCCCGAAGATTGGCTTCGAAGATCTTGTCCTCATCCTCATCACTGAGCATGATGCGCAGGGCCACCGCTAAGCCGCCCCACACAAAGGTGGCGACCAACGAGAACGTGAAGAACGCCCCAAAGACGCTGCCAAAGGCGGCGCGGTAGGTCACCTCCAACACGTAGTAGTTGCCTTCAGCGGGGTACTGGTAGAGGTCAGCACCGCCCAACGTGGATACGGTGGCCTTGTAGTGGACTTCGCCCGTGGCGGTTTCCGACACCGGCAGCATGGCCCTCAACAAGGTACCGTTGCCGGCGGCTAGCGAACAGCCGCCTTCGACCATCTCAACGCTCGTGCTCTCCCACGGTGTGGTGGACCACTCTCGTGGACCAAAGTCGCTCTGCATGCGGCTTGGCTTCACCTGGCGCCACTGCACCTTCGTGTCCTTGGTGCTGTAGGGGAACTGGTTGGACACGCAGAGCTCAATGGGGATGTCGCCTTCTTCGGGGATGTCGATCATCGACGGTTGCTTGAGGTAGTTTTGCTGGGAGATGTTGGCGATTTCAAGGTCGGCTCGCTCACGTGGGTTGTCAGCGATTTCAGCAATGTAGAACCCGAGACCGAGGTTGCGCACGGCGATGTGGTCGATGTCCTCGGGTCGCTGGTGGAACGCAGTACCGATTTCGGACGTGTAGCAGTACGATCCGTGGACGCCATAATGCCAGTCGCAGAAATCACCCGAGGTGGGGTAAAGCGAAGACGACTGAAGATTGGCGTACTGCGTCATGTCGGCCATCATTTGGCCGTGGTAGCGGAGTTGAGCGTGGTCGGGGCTTTCGCAGTCCGTGCAGTGGCCCCAAGGCCACAGAATGAGTTCGGAGTAGGAGTGGTGGGTCAGGGTTGACTTGAATTCACTTGCGCCGTCACCGGTGTCGTCGTTCATTTCGGTCATGTCCTGAATGAACTTGGTCTCGGGCTCTGAGTTGCCACCCCACCAGTCTTCGTCGGTGACACCGTCGGCGTCATCGTCCTTGCCGTCGACGTGATCTTCGTTGATTTGGCCGTCACCGTCGTTGTCGCGGTCGTCCACTGGGCCGTTGTAGACATCGTTGTTGGAGATGCCTGCTCGTTCGTCCTCTGCCGGCGTACAGGTGCCTGGAACAATGGGGCCGGTCGCACCCAAGGGCGCGCCCCATTCGAACTGATAGTTGCGGTTCAAATCCACGCCGTCGCAGTCCTCATCAACCTGTTCGTTGAGGTCGGGCAGCGGCGTCACCCCGGTGAACGTATTATCGCGCAGGTTCTTGCGCCAGCCGCCTGAGGGGCAGGATTCCCACGCCGGTGCAGGACAGAAGACCTCTCGGTCGTAGATGTTGCCGTCGACGTTCAGCATCGGGATAAGGTAAATCTCACGGGAATTCACGAGGTCGGTGATGAACTGTTCCGAGTAGTCTTCATCCACGCCGAGGTCGCCGGGGCCGCAGTTGGTACCGTCTCCGTTGGAATCTTGGTATTCTGCAGCAAGGGCAAGACAATCGCCGTCGTCATCGAGTTGACCGTCACCGTTGGAGTCGCCCCAGGTGTCTTCGTCCACCAAGCCGTCCCCATCGTTGTCGTAGCCGATGTTCTCGTAGGAGAACGCGATGACCTCAAGTTGCATCATCGGCACCTCGTAGGACATCCACTCGCGAGCGTGGTGGTTGCCCACGATCATGACATCGTGGCGGTCAGCGTAGTTGCCGTTGTCGCCCACAAAGGGGTTGTATTCGCCGCCCTGGACATCTTGTGTGATTTTCATCCACGGCGAGGAATAGCCGTAGTACCAACCTTCGTAGGCATCGGCCGTGACTTCCTCGCCTCGAGCGTTGGTGCCCCCGTTCATGCCTTCGTGGAACTCGAAAATGTCCGGGTTGTCCTCAGCGAGGCGCATCATTCGGGTTTTCATCGTCTCGTAGGTGTGGTATTGCTTGAACTGAAGAATTTCATCGTTGGCGGGTGCCCACGGGAAAATCATGTTGATGTAATCCTCGGACCAAATGTCCTCGGGGGTGTCGCCGGTCGCTGGTTCTTGAGCGTAGGCGTTCTCAGCGACCGGTGCAGCGAAGGAAAGCAACAGGGGGAGCACGATGAGGAAACCCAAGGTGGGGCGTGGTGCAGTCGAGCGAAGTGCAACGGGCGCGGCTGACGTCATGCTATCGTTTGGCCGACCCCGTTTCACCTCTTCAAGCGTTCGTGCCGTCCGGGAGAAAATGCTTCACGAAGACAGGTCAAAATCACGGTAAACGAAGCGGAAAAAACAACCCTCATGACCCGCTGGGCCCACCATGGACGGCCTGTGGAACCCCGCTGCAGATTCAGCCCTGCGAAACGAAGTGCTCGGCTTCACGACCTACACGATGTTGGCCGTCCTCGGGCTCCTGGTAATGATCTTCATCATGCGCTTGCTCACGATGCGCTTTGCACCCACCGTCCTGGGCACCATCATCCGCTCGGAAGCCATCAAGGGCAAGACCGTTCAAGAGTCCGACAAAGCGCTGGGCACTGCAGTAGGCGTCGGTCTGGCCTATGTGCTCGTGGGCGTCATGATCGATGACATGGAACGAGCAGGCTCGCCCATTCTCATGCCAGACCTCGCCGTCAGTTTCCTGCCGGGCATCCTCCAGTTTGTGGTCGCCATCGCCGTGGTGGTCTGGGCCTTTCGCCTCGTTAACATCGTTCACGACGTGGTCATGCTGTTCGACACCGACGACCAGTTGGACGGGACGGAAAAGACGCTCATCTCGGCGCTGCAAAGCGTTCTGCGCTTTGCCATCATCTTCGTCGGCGCCGTGTTTGTGGCTGACTCCATGGGCTTCGACCTGACCTCCCTCATCGCTGGGTTGGGCATTTCCGGTCTGGCCCTGGCGCTGGCTGCCAAGGATTCCATCTCCAATTTCTTCGGCGCCATCACGGTGCTGCTCGACCGCCCGTTCAAGGTCGGCGACTGGATCATCGTCGGAGCAGCCGAAGGGGAAGTCATTGAAATCAACCTGCGAACCACCCTGATTCGCACCTCGGCCGACACCATCATCACGATGCCCAACGCCAACCTCGTCAACACGCCTGTGGAAAACGTCGGCAAGCGACGCTGGCGCCGCTGGCAAACCCAACTCCACCTCGACATCAACGCCGACGGTGAGGCCGTGGACGCCTTCTGCCAGCGCGTCCTCAAGGCCATCGAAGAACATCCCAAGACCCTCAAGGAAGAGGCGTCGTTCTGCCAGGTGAGCATGATATCAGCCACCTCGCTGGACGTGGACCTCAACCTCTACTGGGACGTGTCAGGCGGTGTTGAAGAACGCCAAGAACGAGCCAAGCTCATCATTGACATCAAGAACATCGCCGAGGACCTCGGCATCGAGTTCTACGACGGTCGTGTTCGACAGCAGCGCTGAATCAGTACGGCTCTGGGATATGGTTGTCCGTGTAGGTGTGGAAACCAATGGCCGTGAACAAGAACACATTGGCCAGGAAAATCCGAGTGCCGCCTTGGAACGGCCCCTCCATCGATTCGGCAAAACCAATCGAGAGCACGCAGAAGATGAACAAGAAGAGCGAGGTTTTGGCCACCAACGACGTCATGCGCAGCACGCCCAACTTCGCTTGAATGCGAGACACATCATTGAGCCAATCCATGCACATCGATTCAGCGTTCGCTTGGCCGAAGGCACGGGCCCGAGCCAACTGATGGAGGATGGCTTCGTACCTCCAAATCCACAGTCCTCCCTTGAGCGTGCGGAGGGTATGGGCCCCCCACGCTGGCGGAAGACTGCCCTCCCACGAGGCGAGGAACATCGCTCGACTGGCATCCTCGTTGAACGCACCGCGCAATGCAATGACTTGCTCCAAATTGGCGATGGTCGCTACGGCGGGCATGCGCTCATCCTTGCACAACAACGTGTCCGTGAGCGGCCGAGGTTGTGGCACGAGCGTGACATGGTATTCATCCCAAAGCAGGCCGTCGAGGCTGAGGTGGAAAGGAGGAATCCCCTGAACGTGCTTGGTGTGGGGCGCACGCCAGAGCGTGGTGGTGTTGAGCGCCCCCTCGAGGGCCTTGAGTCGGGCGTTCCAACGCCATTCAGCGTTGGGCGTGGTCTCCGGCTGGAAACTGGCGTGGACTTTACCGATGTCGCGCCCCAACTGGCGCAGGCGAAGTTGGTCTTGGAGGTTCGCTGAAATCTCCTCGGGCGCGTGCATCGTATGGTAGTCAAACATGCACATTTGATCCCCGTGTTGGTTTCGTAGCCCACCCAACGGCAACAGGACACGTTCGTCTTCAAGGATGGTCTTCCACGGCGCGTAGCGGATCAGTGTAGAGACATCCCAACCAGTTTGGAACGGGTAAACGTGAACGATGTAGCGCTTGTCAAGCGCCAAGACGATTTTGTTCTCCGTGTGCGCCACGACCCGTACCTTATCGACGCGTTCTGGCCAGTGACCCCACCAGGACACGGTCAATGTCTGCCACCATTCCAGATTCAAGACGTCGCGGAAATCCCACCCGTACACCTTCCCCATCGGGGTGCGCAGACCGAGTTCAAACGTGGAAGGGTCCGGTGTTCCAGAAAGGAGGCCAGAGGGATACCACGGCGGAGGCGCATCTGCCGAAGACGACGAAGATTCGGTGCCTTGCCTGGTTGATGTGGAAGACGGTGGCTGAACGGGAATGTCCCAAAAGACGTCATCCACCATGAGTTTCCCACCCCGTCCCCCCCTTCAAAGATGATGCCATCGACCTGTATTTCCGATGGGAGCAATCAAACACCGGGTGCAACCACAACCGGGCGGAGGGCAGGCATGGGCATCTCGGAACGCATGGGTGATGTGCTCGGCCAAGCCGTCGAAGCCAAACTCCTGCGAGAAGTCCGGGAGCACCCGCTGCAGGTGAACCACCTTGCCATCATCATGGACGGCAACCGACGCTTTGCGTGGCGCAGCAACATCGCCACCGGACTGGGCCACCGCATTGGCAAGGAAAAGCTCGAACGGGTGCTGGATTGGGTGCTGGAACTCAAGATTCCGTGGTTCACCGTCTACGCCCTGTCCACCGAGAACCTCAACCGCCCGCAAGGCGAACTCGACGTGCTGTTTGACCTCTACGTCGAGGGCCTCAGAGACATCGCTGACGACGAGCGGATTCACGAGAACAACGTGCGCGTGAACATCATCGGACGACGTGAACTGTTGCCGGAGCGGGTCATCGAGGCCATCGACTACGCCGAATCCAAAACCGCTGACTACGATGATTTCGTGTTCACCGTCTGCTTGGCATACGGCAGCCGAGAAGAGATGATCACCGCCATCCAGACCATCGCCAAGGACTACGCAGCGGGCGACATCTCGCTGGACGACATCGACCAAGAGGCCGTTTCCAAGCGACTCTACACCGCCGACATGCCCGACCCAGATCTCGTGATTCGCACCAGCGGGGAAGAGCGCATCTCCAATTTCTTGCTGTGGCAGATGGCCTATTCCGAGCTCTACTTCACGGACGTGTTCTGGCCTTCCTTCGCCAAGAAAGACCTGCTCAAGGCCATTCGAACCTACCAGGAACGCGGTCGCCGCTACGGTGAGTAATATGGCGACCTGCGACGAATGCAACGGCTGGCTCAACCCTGCACTGGCTGCTGACGCCGCTGTCCGGAGGGGTGACACCGTCCTGCTGATTCAGCGAAAACACCCGCCCATGCAGGGCGCTTGGGCCCTGCCCGGCGGTTTTGTTGACCAGGGTGAAGACCCGCTCCACGCATCGGTGAGGGAACTCGAAGAAGAGACGGGCCTCGTTGGCACCGAGCCCACCCTGCTGATGGTGATGGGCGACCCGGCCCGAGACCCTCGCAAGCACATCGTCAGCGTCGTCTACGAGATTCAGGTCAGCGACGACCAAACACCCACGGCTGGCGACGACGCTGCCGACGCCAAGTTCTGGCCCATCGAGACCGTGTTCAGCGGCGAGTTGACGCTGGCGGGCGACCACCTCGAAATCCTGACCAACTGGCTCAAGCGCTAAGTTCAGCAACATGCTGTTTGTTTGCAGCCAACAACCGGTGAGGTTCAGGCGTCAGTTGAAATTCTCCTCTGGGTTGAGGACCCCGTTCACAAACAGTTTGCCGATGGTGACAATTGCGAAGACAAGGGCAGCGACGAGGGCGATCATTGCTCCACTACCCGTGCTAAGTTCAGCCGAATAATAGATGCCGAGGCTCACCGAAAGCAGACCAAACAACAGCGACCACAGCACACACGAGCGGAAACTCTTGCCGATTTGTTGCCCCGTCGCCGCAGGTGAGACCAAGAGCGCCGTCACCAACAAGGCGCCGAGAATTTTCACCATGCTCACCACCACAAGCGCCGTGAGCACAGAAAATGCGAGTCCAATGGCCTTCACGGGTATGCCTTGAACCCGAGCTGCCACCGGGTCCACGGCTGCAGCGAGGAGCCCTTTGTACATCACGACCAAAGCGAACAGTGCAACCAGCCCGATGGTGACGATAAAGTCCAAACTTTGGTCGTCGATGAACAGAAGATTGCCGTACAAGAACCCCTCGACCATGGGCGTGATGCCCCCGCCGTAAAGGCGAAGCAAGACCAATCCAAGAGCGAGCGTACCGGTCATGATGATGGCAATGGCCGTATCACCGTTGAGGATTCCACGATCTTGAAGTTCGAAAATGAGAACGGCAGCAACGACAGCGAAGACGGCCGCCACTTCAAGCGTGAAGGCCGTCCCGATCACAAGCGCCACGGCCACGCCACCAAACGAAACGTGAGCGATGCCGTCACCGATAAGTGACATGTTTCGAATCAAGAGGAACGACCCCAGAACGCCGGCGACAATCGTGATGACGAACGCCGCCAGCAACGCACGTTGAAACATCGCGATGGTGAAGAAGAACGGGAACGTTTCCCCCGGCAAGTACGGTGCAATGGTTTCCATGAGCGGTGCAACCACTTCAAGTAATCGAACACCGATGCCCATCATTCCTCCTCCTTCGTTGGCCAAACAGACTGCGGGCTGGGGTGCTCTCCTCCACCGCAATGTTCAGCAGCGTGGTCGTAGTGATGCCCCCCATGAACGTCCTCAATCCCGCGCAAAGAGGCGAGTTCCTCAAGGCTCGGGAAATTGGGAGGAGGACCGTCAAATCGAATCGTTTCCTCGAGGTAAACAAGGCGGTGAGCCGTTTGCCGCATGGCTGCAACGTCATGCGAGATCATCAGAATCGTCTTGTTTTGATCGTGACAAAAACCATCCAAGAGTTTCAGGAGCGAGCTGCGTGAGGCTCGGTCCATTCCAACCAACGGTTCATCCAACAACAGGAACTCAGCTTCGCTCGCCAAGGCCTTGGCGATGATGGCACGTTGGCGCTGTCCGCCTGAGAGGCGGTTGACGTCCATGTCGATGCAATCCTCAAGGCCTACCAGTTGAATGGCCTCTGAGACCTTGTGAGAGGATGACAAGACCGGTAGAAACCAATTGGTGTGGCTCAAGAGCCCCAAACTCACCAGTTCACGAACGGTGAGACGTACGTTTTTTGGAAGATGCGCAGCAGCCTGCGAGACCCATGCTACTTTCCCGAACACGCCCTTTGACAGTGGTGCTTGGCCAAGAATGGATACACGACCGGACTGACACTTGAGCAGTCCAAGGATCGTTTGGACAAGCGTCGATTTTCCCCCACCGTTGGGGCCAACCATGCCGACAAACTCGCCCCTGCGGATGGTCAAATTCACATCCTTGAGGACGTTTGTCCTGTTCCGTCGGACCGTGATGTTCTCAATCTTGAGAAACGGTGCATCCACATGATGTGGTGCTGGGAGGTCGGACATGGATAGCCCTCCGATTCGGGTTTTTTAGATTCAACCCGTTCGTTGGTGCCCAAGTCGAGCGGTTATCCCGTAGTTCAACAGCCCAGGCCGGTCTTGAGGTTCTCAAGGTTCTTGCTCATCAGCGAGAGGTAGTCATCACCGCTCGCATCGCTTGGAGCCATTTCCATGGTGTAAAGCGTCAGGATGGCAAGACCGTCTGGCAGGTCGTCGGACACCGTTTGCTGGATCAGGCTGTCAAGCGCACCGTTGGGCGAGTATTCTTCGACGTAGATGGCCGTGATGCCGTCCTCTTCGACGCGCTCGAGCACCTCGGCGACGGTTTCAGGAGAAGGTTCACCTTCTGGGTCAAGACCGTGAAGGGTCACGAACTCCACGCCGTATCGCTGTGAGATGTAGGCGTAGGCGTTGTGATTCGCTGCGACGGTGTCGGTCGTGCAGGTACCTGTTTCGCTGAGAGCGGAGGAGAAGTCCTCGTCAAGGGCCAAGAGTTGTGCCTTGTAGGCGTCAGCGTTGGCTCGGAACGTCTCGGCGCCGTCAGGGAAGGTCGTGCTGAGGGTGACATACACCACTTCAACCTGAGCAGCGAAGGCCACAGGGTCAAGCCAGCTGTGGGGGTCAAAGGCGATTTCTTCGTTTCCGTGGCCGTGGTCGTGAGCACCAGCACCTTCCTGTGCAACAGGCTCGATGTCAGTGCCAGCAGAATCCTTCAGGTAGTGCTGGTCTCGCTCAAACTCGGTAGGAACGTGTTGAGCGTACATGGCCATGCCGGTGATGCCGGCCGTGTCGATGGTGTACGTTGAGTCGTCGCCTGTACCAACGTGCAACTCAAAGCACGAACCTTCAGCGGCAATGGAAGACATTGATTCACCGTCTTCGACAACCGTACAACCAGCATCAACCAGGGCGTCAACACCCGATTCAAGGTCGTGCATGGTGGATTCGGTCGGCGTGTCGGTTGGAATCAAGACGAGCCACATCGTTGGGTCGGCGTAGTCGCCGTCAACCTTCTGCATGGACCACGTGTGCGTGCTGTCGTCCATTTCAAAGACGCCAGCCCACTCGAATCCGTCGCCATGTTCGTCGCC
>DAET01000012.1:0-628 GCA_002497765.1 Euryarchaeota archaeon UBA486 | reverse complement strand
CGTCGCCATGTTCGTCGCCGTGGTCGTCATGGTCGCCATGGTCGTGGCCATCGTGGCTGTCTTCCATCAAGACATGGAGAGAAACGCCGGCTGGAAGGGCAATACCGTAGTCGCCTTCTTCCTCAACGTGAAGGCCGATGAAGGCGACGCCTTCCTCATGGTGGTCGTCTTCGTCGTCCATCATCTCGAACATCATCTCAACTTCTGAAGCGTTGAGGAAACCATCGCCGTTAACGTCGGTCATGTTGAACATCAATTCCATCATGGCTTCCATGAGTTCTTCTTCGGCCGATTCGTTTTCGTCGTGCGTCCCATTGTCGTCGTGATCGTGGTCATCGTGCTCCATGCCCATCATTTCGGAGAACTCCTCGAAGGAGAGAGCACTGTCGCCATCTTCGTCAAATGCATTGACGATGAAGTCGCCACCTGGCATGCCGATGTCCTCGTCTTCCATGTCGTCAATGTCTTCGATGAAGTGTTCCAGTTCCTCAAGGGAAAGGCCGCCGCTGTTGTCAGCGTCCGATTCGTTGAACATCGTCATGAGCATCTCCATCATGTAGCCTTCAAGGGCTTCTTCGAGGGGAGAGTGCTCGTCTTCGTGGTCGTGTTCGTCATGGTCGTCATGGTC
>DAET01000003.1 GCA_002497765.1 Euryarchaeota archaeon UBA486 | reverse complement strand
ATGACGCGCTCACCCACCGTCTCGCAAGGCAACCCCTACCAGGTCGAAGTTGGGCTCATCTTTGGTGACGGGATGGCCGCCGACAAACCCGTCGAAGTGCTTCGATTTGCCAACCGCGTGCCGCTGATGTACCAGCAGGGCGGATGCTTGCTCACGAAAGCCATCGAATCGGTGGACTGGCGCCAGTACGGCCTCGATCAAGCCGGTGGTCGCGGTGTGCCCAAGGGACCTGCCGCCATCCTCGTTCACCTCGCCAGCACCAACGTCCAATTCACCTCGGAAGCCAAGGAAGCCCTGGCCGACAACGGCGAAGTGATGGACGAAGTTCGCAAGGCCATGCTCGAGATGGGACGCGGTCTCAGAAAGCACCTTGAGAAGAAGAAAAAGATGGTCAAGGTGCAAGAAAAGTTCGAGCTGGTCAACGACATCATTCCAGCCATCGCCGAAAAATCGGCCGCCATCCTCAAGCGGCCTGTCCCTGATTTGGCCGGCTCCATCACGAGGATCATGGGCGCCGTTATCGCCGAGAGTTCCACGGAATGGAACAAAGCGACCAAAATGACGGACGTCACCATCACGCTGTTCAACTACACCTCGAGAGCTCGGGCCTACACCCTGCTGGCGTCGTGGCCTGAACGTGAAGGCGCCACGATGGAGAACAACACCACAGGCGGACGGAAGGAAGCGACGGGTGTGTGGGCTTGGAAACTCGACACCCTCGACCCAGGGCAAACCACGACCATCACCTATGCGCTCAGCGGCCTTGAACGAGGCGATTGGACGGAAACCGACGTGTTCTATCGCGGCAGCCAGGAGGTCATCGGGGCCTCGAAGATGGACGAGAAATTGCTCGAAGAAATTCGCCGTCAAGAAGCGAGAGAAGCCGGCGAAGGAGACGGCAGCGAGGAGGGCGCCGCTGAATCCTCCACAGAAACGCCTCAACCATCCTCAGCCGGGGACGAGGAGGCGTCTGCGTCAGAGCCTGTCGCAGAGGAGGCGCCCAAACCTTCGGGCCAACAAACCCTGATGGGGTTCGGGAGTGATGCATGATGTCCGCCAGTCACACGCCAGAAGAAACCAAGGCCGCACTCCATGAAGTGGTGACGGAGATGTACGACAAAATCGTGAAGGGCGAACCACCCACCATGACGCTGCCCGTCCGTACCAAGAACAACATCGGGTTTGACAAGACGCTGGGCGTCTACAAGTACGGCAAGAAGCGTTCGGTTCGAGACGCAACGAGCCTGGGCTCGGCCAAGCAATTGCTTCGTGCCCTTCACGTCGTGGAATTCATTGAAGAGATGATCAACACCAACAAATCCTCCACCCTCAGAGAGATGTACTACATTTCAGAGAGTTGGGGGCTTGGCAAGTTTTCCTCTCAGAACGAATCCAACAACCTCGCTGAGGATTTGGAAGTCGTGACCCAATGCCTGCGAGAGGATTTCAAACTCCGACCTGAGGAAGACGGTGCCCGTATGATTGGCAACGTAACCATTCGAGAACGAAACCGCCGCGGTGAATGGATGCGCATCAATGCGCGCGACGACGTTGGCGACTCGGGCTACGGCGTCCCCTACAACGTGGAAGAAGAAAAGATCGAATTGCTCGAACACGATGTGAATTTCATCATGGCCATCGAGACCGGTGGTATGTTTGACCGTCTCATCGAAAACGGCTTTGACGAGGATTACAACTGCGCACTGGTTCACCTCAAGGGCCAACCCGCCCGTTCCACTCGTCGCATTCTCAAGCGGATGAGCGAAGAGTGGGACTTGCCCGTGGTGGTCTTCCTCGACGGTGACCCCTGGTCGTTCAGAATCTTCGCTTCCATCGCCTATGGTGCTATCAAGACCGCCCACATTTCGGAATACTTGGCCACGCCCACAGCCACGTACCTCGGCATCACGTCCGACGACATCGAAGCCTACGACCTGCCCAGCGACGACCTCTCGTCTCGAGACGTTGATGCGCTCAAGGCGGAACTGTCCGACCCGCGGTTTGCCGATTCGTGGTGGCAGGAACAGATCAACATGATGCTGGACCTCGGCAAAAAAGCTGAGCAGCAATCGCTGGCCAAGTACGGACTGGACTTTGTCACCGACACCTACCTCCCTGAGAAGCTGAACGACTTGGGGCTTGCTTGAGTCCATCAGCGAGCCTTATGGAGGAAGAGGGTCTGGAAAGCGATGATGCAAGCACCTGAGCCTGCAAAGCGTTCCCCCTGGGGCTTTCGCCTTGCCGTGGCCGGTGCTGTCATGGTGCTGCTTGGGGCCGTCATGATGTCGAGCCAATCCTCGACCATCAACGCTGCCATGGACCCGAGGGAACAACACCACGATGAGCCCTATGTGGGTGCTGGAACGTATGCACTGGGAGAACTGAACGGCTCCTGCTACCGGTTCTATCAACTCAAGGGCGATCCTGTCATGGACGTTGAACTTCACCGCGTTGAGGGCTCATCCCTTGCGGGAGAAGCGCTTGAGGAAAGCTCGTGCATGCTGGACTGGCAGGCCATGGCCGCTGACGGGACAGCCTTCGTTGAAGTGGCCTCTTGGAAACTCAACGAGAGCGGTGAGTACGCTCTTGTCGTGTCGTGTGAAGAAGACTGCGCGGAGACGTCCGGCTGGTTGGTCCCGGTCGATGATATTCAGAGCGATCTGTTGTCGTCCACGTGGTTGGTGTTGGGTGGCGCCATGTGCTGCTTGGGCGTGTTGACCACGCCCTTGGCCCTCATCATCTACGTCGCTTCCAAACCAAGCAAGGCCCCGCGCGTCATGATGGTGGGGCCCGAAGGACAGTTGATTCCCATCACGGACGTGAACCCCGACCACCCTACCTTGTTCACACAGGGCGAACACGACCCACAGCAACAGGCGGTTGCTCCACCGTTCGCCGACACAGCAGAACGCCAGCCGTCCCAACAATTTGTGGACGGCATGCGGGACGTTGCGGCCGGCTCGCTGCTCACCACCGAACAGGTCTACGCCCTGATGAGAGGTGATGTGGAAGGGGCGCAGGACCACGCCAAAACGGGACGCTACCAAAGCACCACCCCCGAAGAAACGATTCAAGACGCAGCCAACGCAGCCGCCATCGCTTCGTGGGACGAGGGCGTCCCCCTGGCCGAACCCCAACCGGTTCAACGAACGGCCACGGCCGTCAAGCGAGCGCCGACCACCTCTTCCACCGCTGGAAACAGCGACGCCTGGAAAGATTGGGACGAGCAGTAGAGAAACGGTGCGTTCATAGAGGGGGGTTGACTACCCAACCTCGGGTTGAGAAGCATGACCGACATCGACAAGGCACTTTACCTGCTCCAAAACAAGGTCCGAAGGCAGATCCTCGAACGCCTCGCCCGCGAACCCCACTACCCCATGCAATTGTCGGAACTGGTCGGTGTCAGCCAACCAGCCGTGGTCAAGCACCTCAAAGAGTTGGAGAAGGGCGGGATGGTCTCAAAGAAGAAAGTCCCATCAGAAAAGGGAGGACCTCCACGAACGATTTACGCCGTGGAACGCGCCATGTCGATTCACGTTGACATCGGCCCGGATCTGTTCCGCTGCGAGGAGCGAAAATTGCCTGCAGGCGGCCCCATGCGCCTCTCGAGCAGTCTGCCGCCGGCCTCCGTGCCTGTGGCTGAATCGCTCAGCGGCCGCAAGAAAATCGCTGTGGCCGAAGGGTTGGCTCACATGCGTACGCTCGCCTCGGTCCTCGAGGAGTTGGACGCCCAGCGAGACGCCCTCATCTCTCTGCATCAGCACGTCCGTCAGCGAGTTTCTGCAGCGGTTGAAGCAGACTTCGAGTCGTACGAGGAACGGAGCATCATCCAAACCATGGTTGAAGCCACAGGCGACCGTCTTGATCTCACTGCACTGGTTCAGCAAGAGCTCGTCGGCCACGCCAATGTGGGTGATGTCATCACCGCGCTTCGCTCAAGGCTTGAGAAGCAAATTGCACGTCGTTCAGGACAAGTCATTGCCGCTCCGCTCAACACCGAGTTGCGCTGGTACCTCGGACCGAAGTCCAAGTGATGCGCTTCAATCGTTGGCTTCGTCTGAGAGAACCGACACGAGCGACGACTGTTCGGCCAGTCGCTTGTTGACTTCGTCTCGGCGACCCTTGCCCACCAGGTAGACCACGCCCAACAGCGCAATGGTCAACACGATGACGGCGAAAGGCAGCGCCGTCTTACCGACCACTTCCTTGGCCAGATCGAGGACCGGGCTGTTGGATTCCAACGGCTCCGGGATGGGTTTCACGTTGTCGCCTTCATCCGACTCAACGATTTCGTTCATCGGGTCAACGACGACGTAAACACCCTTGCTACCGGCGGTGACCGGGTAGAGCAGGTAGAGTTCGATCTCCTTGGCGTCTTCGGTGTCATCGGGAGCGAGCAAAGCCCCGACCACTTGGCGCATGACGACGCGTTCTTCGTCGCAGCCGTTCTTGCGAATCTCCTTGGTGGTCTCGTCGGTGACATCGTCGTATTCGCAGAGGACAATTTCAATGTCCGTAGCGTGAACGTTACCTGTGTTTTGCAGGATGATGCCGATCGGGATCGTTGAATCAACCTCGGCCGAGGTGGACGGTGGCATGATGATCTCCTTAATTTCGAGGTTGGGTGCTCGCAGTCGCAGCGTGACGATGAACTCGTTCGTGTCGAGGTTGTCGCCGTTCCATGCAGGCGAATCGTCATGGTCGCCGTCGTTCTCCATGTCGCCGAACTTCGAGACCACCTTCAGACCGATGCTTCGAGTGTCGAGCTTGGCGTCAGTGCCCACCTTGACAGCGGCCACCGTGGTGATGGTTTCGTAAGGTGCCATCTCGGGCAGGCGCCACTCGTCAATGTCCTCGAGGTACACACAGGCATCTTCGGGGAACGAAGAAGCGGTGGATTGCATGACAATGCACGCTTCCTCAACGACGAGTTCTGCACTGACTTGGCGCATGATGAACCAGTCAACATCCCAGCTGCTGAGCACGTTCATGCCCGGGAGTTCGTTCCACAGGAGCGAATCACCGTCGCGCTGAGCGGTGTGGTTGTTCAAGGTTGGAACATCGGGGACGTTGCCGTTGTTGGTCACGTTGAACGTAAACCGGACGATTCGCCCTGGAGCGGAGGTCTTAACAGCGTTGTCAACGGTCGGATCCATTGAAATCTGCATGTCGTGGAACTCATCCACGGTGATGGTCAACACCACCGTGTCTCGGATGCGGGTGTCACGACCGCTGGCGTCTGGATAGACCTCTTCAGAGAAGGCTTGCAACACGACGGTGTACTGGCCGGCTGGCACGCGGTCGGGCACGTTCATGAGCACGTCAAAGGCCTGGTAGGTGCCTGGCGAGAGTTCCTGAAGGCTCTCTCGGGGAATGTCGATGTCCCAAATGACGTCCACGCCGAAAGCGTCCGTGACACGAGCGAGACGGAAGTCGAACCGGTCAGGGCCGTTTCCGTCGTTGGTCACCGTAAAGGGCAGGGTGATTTGGTCGCCTGGATTCACATTCATCGAGGTGCCAACGTCAGGGTCAATGCCTGCATCCAAGGCAAACACGTGCTCCACGTTGGTGGACAGGATGGCCGAGTCGGAGATACGTGGATAACCATCCAGGTAACCCTTCAGCGTGATGGCGGGACCAAGTCCAGCCGTGGCGTTGTACGGAGCACAGACGTGAACGGTGACGCGCTTGGTCACCTTGTCTGCATTGCCGGGGATGGTCCAAGCGATTGGATCGCCAAGACCGTCGCCTGCATCAGCTGAGCCGGTGGCGTTGGCAAAGTCAACCATGACCACCCAGTTCTCCTGGCGCCAAGCGTCCATGGCCACGCCGTCGGGCTTAGCTTCGGGCGCACCGGGCGTTGCAAAGACGAGTTCCCCGCTGTCGAAGTTCTTGGTGACTTCAATGTCGTAGGAAGCACATTCGCCGGGCTTGACTTGTTCTGAGCGGTCGTCAACGGCAAACACAATGTTACCCGTTGAGCGAATCGACACGAAGACACCCAGTTCGAGGATGTCATAGGTGCCCTTCTCAACGGACTTGATGGGTTCGCCTTCGGACCAGCCCTTCACATAAATCACGAACGCGCCCGGGTCTTCAGAGGTCGGAACGAAGACTTCGAGGTTCTTGGTGACCGATTGGCCAGGGTCGAGTTCGACACGGATGGGGAAGTTCACTTGCCATCCAAACGGTAGGAGCCATTCCTGTTGACCCTCGAGACTGTTCGGGTCCCAGAAGACAAAGGCGTCGTGAACGTTTCCGGTGTTGGTGATGGTGATGGAGAAGATGGCGGTGTCGCCCTGTTCAATGTCAGCCATGCTGTGGGAGGTATCGAGGTTGATGCCGTGCACCACGTCCATCAAGGTCAGCGTGATGAGGTCGTTCTGAATGGCCGGGTCCTTGTAGGACTGAGCAGTGACACGTATCTCTGCGAGTTCGTCCCCGTTGGCCTGGTAAATCGATGGTGCTTGGACGCGCATGTAGAAGCGGACGTCCTCGCCACCTTCCAGGAAGATTGGGGTATCCGGGAAGATGCTCGAATGGTTGGAGGCGAAGTAGAGGTTCGCCGTCCAGTTCATCGGCACACCGGAGATGTTGAGGCCGTAGGTGTCAGCCACGAGATCCTTAGGACCGGGTGTGGAGTTGTTCATCGTCATGTTGTAGATGGTTTGCTGGCCGGGTTCAATCACGTGATAGAACGTCTCGCCTTCGTCAAACTCAACGTCAACCTGACCGGTCAGCACGTGAGAATAACAGATGGTGAACCGGTTGTTGTTACCTTCGTCACCGCACGTGTTGGTGTCGGACCACGCGATGTGCGCGCCGCTTCCTAGGTCGTTGGAGAACGCTGGCGGCATACCGATGGACGGCTGCCGACCGCTGTTTGGCCCGAGTTTGTTGGAATTCCACGACGTGACCGCCACCGCTTCCCATGGGTCGAGGGCCGTCAGGCCATCGCCGGTCAAGTCGGTCTGGTTCAGGCGGGTGTAGAGAATTTCTTCGTTGGCCGAGAGGTTGCCAGAGTCAACCCATGCGATGTGGACGTTGTTTTGGTCGTCGGTCAGCAAGGATGGGAAGACCGAGTTTCCGGAGTACGGTGATGCTGGAGGCAGACCGTTTCTGCCTTCGACGTTGGAGATCGGCGTGTCGTTGATCTTCTTGATGGCGTAGGTGGAAAGACCTTCGTCAGCACCGTCCCAGGCGCCAGCGCCTTGAAGTCGGAGTTTGGTGTAGTAGACCTCGTAGTTCACATCCTTCTCGAAACCGTAGTCGCGGCCGTCCATCCATGCAATGTGGGTGTTGCCTTGGTTGTCCACGCCAATGGAGGGGTGGAAGGAGTAAGCGTCGTCGATGGTGACACGGGTGTCGTTGACGACGACCAAGTGACCGTCAGCGCCAGCACCGGTGTCCTCGGTGTAGCCGCCACCCGACGAGGAGTGGCCGGGCAGACCTGGCGTGAAACTTGGGTCGTTGTTCATCTTGGCGTAGGGGTCGAGAACGGACATGTAGATCTCACGCGAGTTGTTGGTGGAAATGTAGACCATGGCTTCGACGAGGAGGGCCATTTGGTTCGTGCCGGTTCCAGAGGGGAACTCGTAGGCCTGGCCACCAGCGTCGGTGTTGGCCAAGGTGTTGCCAGGGCAGTTTCGGGTTTGGGTCGAAACGATGCCGTTGGGGCACTGAACGAGGTCCATGAAGTGAGATTGGATGTTGCCTGCGCCACCGTAGCCCTGTCCGTAGAGGCCGACAGGAATAACGCCGGCAAGGAGACAGTTGTCGTGGGCTTCCTGGATGGCAGCTTTGTCATCGGCTTGTTGCGATGGGTCGCCGTCCTTGGGGCCTTCGTCGGACACGGGAATCACAATCTTCGTGGCGTTGGGGTTCCAGCGGTGGTCGGACTGGGTGGGCGGGTTGCCTGGCACGTTGCCGGCAGCGTCCTTCCACGAGAGGCAGGCCCAGTTGGACCCGGGGCCCCAGTCTTCACCAGAATAGCCAGAGTAGGTGTTGCCGTTGTAAATGGTACCGGGCAACTTGCGAATACCGCCGGAGTCATCGCCAGGAGTTTGTCCCAGCGGCGTGGTTCGAGGGCCGGTGTTCTTGTTGTAGCCCTGACAGTTGCCGGAGCTGGCTGCACCGGGGAGGGTGTTCCCAAGACCGTAGATGGTCTCGTACACCGTCATGTTGCCTTCTTCAAGCATGGGTTTGATGCCTTGGAAGTAGGGGCCGCTGGCAAAGTTGCCACCGTAAATCACGGTGCAGATGTCAGCCCATTCCGAGTACATCGAACCGGAGGTGTCGACGATGAAGGCCAACTCGACCTTGCCGCCACGGGTGTCGTCCCATGCGACCTGAACGTAGTCGTTGGCGTCAACGACCACGTCGGGGTGGCCCTTGTGACCGATGATGGGCGTCAAGAGGGTGTCGTCAAAGAGGGTGACGATGGCGCCCGAGCCAATGTCAGGCTGAATCATGGAGTAGTAGATTTGAGGCTGGTTGAAGAAACGACCGAGTTCGTCGTAGTTGTCCTGCCAAACGATGTGAACGTTGTTCTGGCTGTCGATGTCAAGAGCAGGCCAGTCCCGGTTTTGAGAGCGGCGGGAGATGATGGTGTCATCAATGGCCGTGATGGTTCCGTCGTCGGAAGCCATGCCGTCCATGGGCGCGGCCCATGGGGAGAGGGCCGTGTACATGATGGCGTGTTGACCGGCTTTGTCGGCCCAAACGACGTGGATGCGGTCATACTCGTCAACGGCGAGATCGGGGTGCCAAATCTTGTGGAGTCCGGAGTTGGTGATTTGGGTCGCATCGATCAGCGTTTCGCCACGGGGCGAAATCATCGAGTAGTACAGGTGGAGGTTGTTTCGCGTCCACACAACGTGCACGTTGCCGGAGCTGTCCGAGCCAACCGCCGCCTGCTGGTCGGATGACGTGCCGCCGTCCACGATTTGGATGGCTTCGGTGATCACGACGGTGCTGGCGCTGACCGACACGGAGGCGATCAACAAGGACGACATCACGGACAGGACCATGATGGATGCTAGGCTGATGGATTTCATTTTCTGACGCATAGGTATACCCCGGACTTCTCTGTTTTCTCGTGAATCTAATCATACTTAACCGCGCCCCCTATCGGTCATGTTTCGGGGGATTGCGCCACCAAAGCAATGGCGCTGACCGCCTCGCTCAAGACAGTCAAAGAACGCGGGTTTTCAAGCCCATTCTGAAGGGTCAAAACCTGAGCCAAATGACATCTTCTCGTCGAACTCGATTTCCGCTGCGGGGCGGATGTCTTCTGGGACGGATTGGCCGTCGTTGGTGGGTTTGGATTTGGCCCAGTCATCCACGGGCCCGGGCTTTCCGACACCAGGTCCGTAGGAATACTTGATTTCGTGAATGAGCGCGAGTTTAGCCAACCAAAGTCGGCGAAGGCTGTTCATGAATTCGTGTTTGGTGAGGCCGTCAAACCAAATGG
Source organism: Euryarchaeota archaeon UBA486 (assembly GCA_002497765.1). Lineage (GTDB taxonomy): Archaea > Thermoplasmatota > Poseidoniia > Poseidoniales > Poseidoniaceae > Poseidonia. The sequence goes on along the minus strand of DAET01000003.1, from coordinate 1,218 downwards.
GGAGGCTGACGTTGAACGCTTGGAGAGGTCCAGGCTTTTTCTCACCGGCATGCCCCATATGAATGACCCAATCAACGCCCGTACGAATGAGGTGAAGGCGGCTTTCATGGATCCATTCGGACCAGTCGCTGTCCTCATCGTCCATGTGGTCCTTCATCTCCTTCTGTTGGCCTTCGTCGACTCGTGTCATGCTGGATACGGCGACGAGATCTCGGCCCTTGGGAACCACGATGGCGAACATGTGGCCTTGCTTGCCACTGGGGTAGCGGACGAGAAAGTGAGCATGGGCTCTCGGGTCGTTTTGCGCCTTGGCCGAGAGTCGCTCCTCAGAAAGCCATTTTTTGAGGAGGTCGACGGTTTCGTCGGGCGTCATACTTTACCCGAGATTCTCATCCCGTTTGAATCAACCGTTCAGGAGGTTAACTCGTTGACCAAGCGCGCAAGCCGCGCTTTTTCTTCGCTGGGGAGACGGAACCGTGTCCACGCCTTCCGACTGTCCACCCAGACATCCCAAGCCGCTGCAAAGGATTTCCCGCTCGCCCAAAACACAGGGAAACACAGGACGTACACCAATGCTAATCCAAGAACAGGTGAGCTGCCACGCAATTCCAACCATCCCGCACTCCAGCCCAGAAGCGTCGCGAGGTCGCCTTGAACGAACCATACGATACCGGTCCAGAGGGCGGCGATGAACGGCCAAATCAGCAGCGAACCGAAGAAGGCGGCCAAGAACTGGTAGCTCGTTCTCGCATCCAAGCCCTCGTCGGTCGAGTCGCCCAGAAGACGACCAAGAGCGATTTGAAGGCCGAGCGACGTCACGGCAAACGGGAGAAGAGCAAGGAACACTGCAACGGACAACAAGGCCGAAGGCAAACGTCCCCAGCTTGCCTTTCTCAACACGCGACCGCCGGAGCCCAAATCTCGGCCGTCCAAGCCATGGGTTTCGAGGAGTTCTGCAGCTTCGCTCGCCTGCTCAAATCGTGTACCGGTAATCGGCTCAGGTGGGAACGTACGTGCCCGCCCCGGCCATGTATCACGAACCTCACGGGCTGCGTGAACCTCGTCCTGCCACGACGTCAGGCGTCGACCAGCAGCAAGCGCCTCGGCGTGTGCGGTCAGGTGGACGGCGCGATGTTCTGGCCAGGAGGCTGCCTCAGGTGTCATCGGCGGGAGACGCGCCTGGAGCTCGTCTCGAAGGTGATGCACCGTCTCAGCCGG
>DAET01000024.1 GCA_002497765.1 Euryarchaeota archaeon UBA486 | reverse complement strand
AGGTCAGGAATCGGGTGCGTGATGTCATCACCGGGCATGGTGAGAATCGGGAATTGGGTGATGGAACCCTTCTTGCCCTTCACGATACCTGCACGCTCGTAGAGCATGGCCAAGTCTGTGTACATGTATCCGGGATAACCACGTCGTCCTGGAACTTCTTCACGAGCAGCACCGATTTGACGAAGTGCGTCGCAGTAGTTGGTCATGTCCGTGTAGATAACCAGCACGTGGTAGTCCTTCTCGAAGGCCAAGTATTCGGCGGCGGTCAAGGCGAGACGAGGCGTAATGATTCGCTCGACAGCGGGGTCGTCAGCAAGGTTGACGAACAACACAGCGTTCTCGAGTGCACCGGTGCGCTCCAAGTCGGACCGGAAGAAGTTGTACTCTTCAGCGGTGATACCCATGGCACAGAACACCACAATGAACTCTTCATCGGAGTCCTTGAGTTTGGCCTGTCGGGCGATTTGCAGGGCGATGTCGTTGTGTGGAAGACCCGATGCAGAGAAAATCGGGAGCTTCTGTCCACGAACGAGCGTCGTACAGCAGTCAATGGCCGAAATACCCGTCTGGATAAAGTCGTGAGGGGACTGTCGGCTGTAGGGGTTGATGGCCGCACCAATGATGTCGGCCTTCTCTTCGGCCACGATTTCAGGACCACCGTCTCGGGGGCGACCTGCGCCGTCAAGAATGCGTCCAACGAGGTCGGTGCTCACGGGGAGTTTGAACACATCACCCATGAAGGTGACACCGGTGTCTCGGTTGATTTTGGCCGTCCCTTCGAACACTTGAACGATGACGAGGTCATCGGAAGTGTCGAGCACTTGGCCGTTTTTGATCTCACCGTTGGAGAGACGGAGCGTAACGATTTCACCAAACGCAACGGGCTCGGTTTTGTTCAAAAAGACCAGTGGGCCCTTGACGTCGGTAATGGTTCGGTATTCTTTTCCAGTCATCTTCATCCTCTCCTCAGTTGGCCTCCACGGCGTTGGCGATTTGTTCATTCATTTCCTTGACCATGGCTTCAATGCGGTCAATGTAGCCCTCTTCGAACCGGCCACGCATCAGGTTTGAGCGGGCAGGGACGTTGACGACATCGTTGAGCAGCGCACCGTCGGCCATGGCGGTCTTGGCGGCTTCCTGGAAGGACAGAATGGCCTTGGCCATCTCGTACTGCAGCTTGATGTCGCAGTAGGCGTCGACGGGGTCGAACCCGTTCTGCTGGAGGAAGAACTCACGAATCATACGGGCGACTTCGAGGGTCAGTTGCTGGTCGACCGGCAGAGCGTCGGAACCGACCAACTGGACGATTTCCTGAAGCTCGGCTTCAATCTGCAACAGACCGCTGATTTGCGTTCGAATCTCAGGGAAGTCCTGGGCGATGTTGTCCCGGAACCACTGGTCGAGGCTCTGCGGGTAGAGGGAGTACGAGTTGAGCCAGTTGATGGCAGGGAAGTGGCGTTGTCGAGCCAGCCCTGCGTCCAGGCCCCAGAACACCTTCACGATACGGAGGGTACCTTGGGACACCGGCTCCGAGATGTCACCACCGGGTGGGGACACAGCACCGATGACGGTGACTGAGCCATCGTCGCCGTTGAGGGTTTCAACACGACCGGCTCGCTCGTAGAACTCAGCGATACGGGAGGAGAGGTAAGCAGGGTAGCCTTCCTCACCGGGCATTTCTTCCAGACGGGACGAAATTTCACGCATGGCTTCAGCCCAGCGGGAAGTCGAGTCAGCCATGAGAGCGACGTCGTAGCCCATGTCGCGGAAATACTCAGCGATGGTGATACCGGTGTAAACGGATGCTTCACGAGCAGCCACCGGCATGTTGGACGTGTTGGCGATCATGACCGTACGGTTCATCAGCGGCTTGCCGGTGTTGGGGTCGATCAGGTGAGGGAACTCGTCCAACACTTCGGTCATCTCGTTGCCGCGCTCACCGCAGCCGATGTAAACGACGAGTTGAGCGTCGGAGTACTTGGCCAGGGATTGCTGCGTGACCGTCTTTCCAGAACCGAATGGACCGGGAATACCGGCTGCACCGCCCTTAGCGAGTGGGAACAGGAAGTCAAGGATGCGCATACCGGTGACGAGGGGGGTGTCTGGAGCGTACTTCTGCGTAAAGGGGCGAGGGGTTCGAACCGGCCACTTCTGCATCATCTGCAACTCGCTGCCGTCCTCGAGGACACAGACGGTTTGGGTCACGTTGAAATCACCGGATTCGATGGACTTCACCTTGCCACCTTTGCCGGGAGGGACCATGATTTTGTGAACGATGGTCTCGGTTTCTTGGACGTGGCCGATGACTTGGCCGCTGACCACTTCATCGCCCTTGGCGACTTGAGGCTCAAAGGTCCAGGTCTTCTCCATGTCAAAAGCGTCGGCATCGACACCACGGGTGATGAACACACCCATGACTTCCTCAAGGGTGGCAAGAGGTCGCTGGATACCGTCGTAAATTTGGGTCAGGAGGCCGGGGCCCAAGGAAACGGAGAGCGTCTCTTCGGTGTTCAGCACGGGTTCGCCAGGTCGAATACCCGAGGTGTCTTCGTACACCTGGATAACGGCCTTGTCGCCGTGCAGCTCAATCACTTCGCCCATGAGACCTTCGTGGCCAACACGGACAACGTCGTACATTGCAGCGTTCATGCCAGTGGCGGTTACCACCGGCCCCGAAATTCGGTAAATCACTCCTTCATTGCTCATTTTTTCTTCCTCCTGTTTTTGGGTTGGAACATCACTTCCACAAATCGACTCCAATGGCCTTGCGAATGGTGTCTCGCAAGGTGGTGTCTTCCTCCGTACCGATGCCGAGCACGGTGGGGGAGACGGACGCCGACAATTGATCTCGCAATCGTTCGGGCAGCGTGGCCATCACGGCGGAGTCGACCACCATGATACCAACGGACTTGTTGTTGAGTAGGGAGCGAAGCGTGGTGTGCAGTTCCTCTTCGCCGTCTGGATTGTAAAGGCTTGACAGCCCAGCGAGCTGGAAGCCAAGGGTGAAGGCCGGAGAACCAACGACTGCAATCTCCATTCATCATCACCTCAGAGTAGATGCGCCTCAAGCACAGCGGCCGACAAGCCGGCCAATCGTCCACGGACGATGAGTCGAAGGTCAGAGACCTCCTGAACTTTCATGGCGATGTAGTAGATGATGGGGAGGGCTGATACGGGATGGAGGTAGCTCATCCGTTGCATCATGGCATGCTCCCGTGCGTTCATCCAGGTGACCACCGAGTCAAGGCTTCGGGTTGTTTCGGCTTCTTCGAGGGCGGATTCAAACGAGGCGTAATCGAACTTGTTGGCGCTGCGTAGCAAATCCAACATGGCGCTTCGTCCACCGGTGGCGATGGACGAGAACGCACGCTTGGGCACAAGTCGGCCACCTGGAATCAAGAGCGACACCAGACGTTCGTTGTCGATGCCAACCGCACTGGCTTCCAAGATGTTCGAGATGTTCGTGTGATCGATTTCTGCGGCGAACAACTGCTTCAGGAAACGAGCAGGTGCGCCTTTGGCTTGACCCAGCGCCTTGAGGGACGCAGCGTAATAGTGGCGGTCAAGCGCATCTTCGTAATCCGAGAGACGGCCGTCCTCAGGCACTTTAGCGAGGGCAGGTCCGAAGGCCTTGCGACGCATCAGGTTCGCTGCAGACTTCATGTCGTCGCAACTTTCCACCACCTTGAGCCAAGGGGTGTTCACGTCGTTGATCTCGGGGAGGATGCTGTTGCCAACTTCTTCGACCGAGACTTCGTTGTGAATCGCACGGAAGACCGCCTTGGCGTTTTGGTACTCAAAGCGAGACGTGTAAATCTCGATGAGGGGCCGAATGGATTTGTTGGTCATGTTGACCATCTGCGTCAATTCGGATTCCAAGTTGTGCGTCAGCGCTGCTTCCACGAGGTCGCCGCCGGCCAATTTACCAGCGTACAAATCGATTTCAGTGCGGTAGCCGAGGTCACCCACGGCCACGGTCAACTGGTCCACGGACTGGTTGATGAGTTGTCGTAGACGTGCACGGTCTGCCAACTTCTGTCGTCGTGCCTTGGCACGTGAGACGACATAGGGAGTGTTGCCGAGCATCATCTTCTCACCTTCTTCATCCAAACAGGGTTTCGTTCACGGCGGCGAGCTGGTTGGACCAGGCTCGCTCAAGCATGTTGTCAAATCGCATGTCAAACGACACCGACCCGTCTTCGGCCTCAAGCACGAAGCCGCCCAGGCCGTCCACGCTCTCGCCGACCTTTCGGTCGCCGGCCTCTTTCGAGATGGCTGCGCGATCAACCTCAACGGGCAGAATCACGAACTTGCCTTTGGCCAGTTTCTTGGACTGGGACAGCAGGGTCTTGAGAAGTGCGGCTCGTCCCTTCATGCCGGGGTCGGCGATGTGGGTTCGTGCAGCCTCGTAGGTCGCGTCGAGCACCTTGCGGCGAGCGATCAACACGTCCTTTTGGTTGGACTGTCGGGCGCTCGCTACGGTTTCTCGTGCGATCTGCGTAGCTTCTTTTTCTGCTCGCTGTTGTGCTTCGTCTCGCAAAGCGCTGGCTTTGGCTTCAGCGTCCGCCAGCAGTTGCTTGGCTTCGGCCTTGGCCTCGGCGATCAGCGCTTTTGCGTCCTTCTCAGCAGCAGCAGCGATGTCGTTGGCAAGTGTTTCAAGGGTCATCGTATCGTCTCCGTCTTCGTTTTCGATGTGGGCAAAGCCCACCCGTCCACCGTTCGTCCTCAGTTGAGGAAGAGCGGGAGCGCACCGAGAATCACAATGGATTCAGGGAGAGCGGTGAAAATCAGGCCGTAACCGAACTTGCTACCGTCTTCGGCGATCATGCCGATGGCAGCACTACCGATGGCAGCTTGGGAGAAGCCAGCACCGATGGCAGCGAGGCCGAGGGCCAAGCCGACACCAACGTCGCCGGTCATTCCGTCAGTTGCACCGCTGTCCGTGGTTTCTTCCGCAGCAGCGACGCCTTGGGCGACCAAGGCGACGGTCAGCAGAACGATCAGGGTGCGCAGGCTCGTTTTCAGGGTATTCTTGTTCATTTTTTCTACCTCCAGTTTGTTGTCCATGGGACTATGATTGCCCCTCCGTATGGAGGGTGCGACCGCCAATCGGGGTAAAAACCCGACCGGTGCCGCTGTAGAACTTGCCCATCCACTCAACGAAGTGGAGACGGGCTGCGTGAATGCTAGGGGAGAGGATGCCGAGGGCGAGTGCAAAGGCCTGGATGAAGAGGAAGAGGACGAGACCCAACACAATGGTGGCGACGCCGCCACCGGACAACATGAGGTCCCAACCCATGTCGAGGGAAACTTGGGCGATCTTTACGCCGGCGACGCCGACGCCCATGACACGCAAGTAGGACAGGGTGTTGGCCAGCAGGCCGAAAGTCTCGATGGGGCCCATGATGATGCCGCCTGCCCAGCCGAACTTCTCATAAATCGCCAAACCGATGATGAGACAGACCACGCCGACGAGCATGGCCACGGCATAGGGTGTCAGATCCAGGACAGCGTGCTCGCCGGTCAAGAAACCATAGATGTGGACGGTGCCGGTGGTCAGAATGATCATCCAGCTGCCCTTCTCGAAGAAGGCAGCGAGTATGCCGTGCGCCCGTGCGACGTTGATGAATCCAAGGATGTAGCCGAACATGAGGTGAGCAATACCGAGGTAGACGGAAAGCAGGACGTATTCCTGGATGGAGCTGGTGGCTCGGTGGAAGGGGATGTGAGTGTAGTCCATTCGAAGGGTGTCAGTCCAGAAGTCGGGGAAGGTGATGTTGTCGTAGGTCCATGCATAGAAGCCTGCGAGCGGGGAGGCGTCGCCCATTCGCCCGGTGTCGTCCCAGACAAAACCAAAGCCTTCTGCGAACAAAAAGCCCCAAATCATGCACCAAACGCCCATCCATTTCAGAATGGTAATGCCGTTCTTGGCCACGGGGTCAGCGGCGAAGGGTTTGGTACCGAAGTAAACACCGAGCAAGAAGATGATGAGGCCGTAGCCAAAGTCCCCGAGGATAAGGCCGTAGATGACCGGGAAGGTTAGCATCATGAAGAACGTCGGGTCGAATGTGCCGTAGGCAGGACGGCCAACAAGGCCGACGAGCAGTTCGAACGGACGAGAAACGCTCCCGTTTTCCAAAGCCACGGGCGGCGTGGGCTCGTGATGGTCGTCATGGCCGTCATGGTCGTCGTCGTGGTGGTGGTGATCGTCGACGAAGGCCTCGACCTCCATGTGGGAGGCGAAGTCCTTGAGGGCGGCCTTCACGGCGCCAGCCTTGTCGGTTGGCACCCAAGCATCGAGTGCAAACGCTTGGCCGGAGACGGCGAGTTGCGTTGGCGCCGTGTGAATGCCGTCTTCCTTGACGAGGTATTCGTGAATGGCGAGGATGTTTCGTCCGTTGTTTCGAGCCCAGCGCTCGGCGTCTTCGGAAGCGGAAAACATGGTGCCTTCGACCTTGCTTCGCTTGGCAAGGAGCGATTTCAGGGCCTCAGCAGGCGTACCGCCCATGTTTGGAATTTGGACGGGCTTACCGCCCAACTCACCCAAGGCCATCTGGACTTCAGCACCCTCGGAAGGGAGGCAGGCAACGGCCACAATACCCGGGGCAGCAGCCAATTCGACCTTCTGCAGCAGGGCACCAAACACGTTGGCGGCTTTGCTGGATTTTTTGGTCTCGGCGACGTAGACTTCGACACGGCTTGAGCCGGACAACAGCTCAAGGTCCATGTTCAAAGGCTCAAGGCGTCGCAAGAGGTGGATTTGTTCGTCGAGGACTTCGAGTTCTGCTTCAGCGTCTCGGTGCGTGTCGAGCAGGTCAAGACCCTTTTGGAGTTCGTCGGCAAAGGAGCCTTCAAGCAGTTCCTTCACTCGCTTGATGGGGACAGGGCCATCGGCGTTCACGGGCTTGAAGGCGGAAATGGCGGCTCGGACCTTCGCAAGGAGGGCGCTAACATGGTTGGCCTCTTCGGAATCGCTGGCGTGGCCGACGTTCACACCGTCTTCGAAGTTGGTGTAGGATTCAATGTGGACACAGCCGAGATTGGTGCACTCACGCAACACATCCGCCATGCGGTCAACAGGGGCTGCGACCGTCAGGCGAGACATGGCGACCGTGTCGAACATGGTACCGCCTCACTCGGATGAAAGAGCATCAACCACCATCTTCACGGCGGCGTCTTGGTTGCTTGCAGAGTTGGATTCAATCTTGCTGACTTCGCCCGCCCCGGTCGCCTTGACCTGGTCGGCTTCGCCTTGTGCCTCGGCTCGTGCATCATCGAGAATTTTCTGAGTCATGGCCACGGTTTCATCGGCAGCGTCTTGAACCATCTCGGATGCTTTTCGACGAGCATCAGAGAGGATTTTGGAGGCTTCTTCTTGAGCCTCTGCAAGTCGCTTCTCGGCGTCTTGCTCGGCCGTTTTGATGCTTCGAAGGACTTCGGACATACCCATGAAGAACACCTGTTAATTTTCGCACCGAAAGGGGGTTTAAGAGTCTAACGGGGTGCGTTCTTGGCCTCAGTTTTCGGGCTTGGTGCCACGGAATCGGCTGGCCATACCAAACGGATAGAGAAGGCGCCCTTGAACGTTGGAAAATCCTACTTCTCGCAACATGTTCCGGTAGTAGCCGTTGGTGCCGTAGTGCGTGTAACTGGCAGCTAAACCCTTCCACGGATGGTCCTTCTCTTTGGTGATGAGGCGCGCCATGACTTGGACCACGCTGTTCATCCACAGGTAGCCAAAGAAACCGTGCAATTTGTTCGCTTTCCCCGCGTCGCAGATCACCAAACGTCCACCGGGTTTGAGCACGCGATAGATTTCCCTCAGCCCCTGTGCTTTGTCTTGGAAATCTCGGAAGGAAAACAGACAGAAGACCATGTCGAAGGTGTTGTCGGGCAGCGGGATGTTTTCGGCAATGGCTTGGACGTATTCAGCGGGACCCTCGCCTCGAGCCGCACGGGCAGCATCAACGCGAGGCTGGGCCGTGGCGAGCATTTCTGGCGAGGGATCAAGGCAGGTCAGTTCCATCCCGACCAAATCCTCAGCAAACGAGCCAGGGCCGCATCCCACTTCAAGCACCTTCATGCCAGGCTCGGCATGGTTTCGGACGTTTCGCCGCCACCGCTTGTCTTGGCCGAAGGTCATCCAGGTGTTGACGCGATCGTAGTTGGGGATGGTGGCTTCAAGTTGCCCCTCAAGCACTTCCCAAGCGTCGGCATCGATGCCCGAAGGGTCGTAGCCACCGGTCGCTGCTCGCTTCCCCATGGTGGTTGGCGAGCCTCCGACCGTTTTGGACATGTCGTTTGGCCCACAGCGCCCGTCAGGCGATACGTTCCACGGTTTCCGGCGTGATGCCCTCTTCGGGCGTAACTCGGAACACGAGAATCTTGAGGTTCTCTGGAGCGTTTCTAAACTTGGAGACAATCATCGAGTTTTCAAAATCCGTACCGATGGTTCGAACCTTGAACGACAACACCATGTCGGCAATCGAGGACAATTCCTGCTTGATGGCCGGGTCAAGACCGTCGGTGGACACTGAAATCATGAGCAAGCCCCGGACCATCTGGGCGTGGGCTTGGAGCATACGAACCATGGAGACCACGCGAGCGGGATCCTCACGCTGGAGGAAAAAGTCCAGGTTGTCGAGGACAGCCCTGAAATACGGTCCAAGGCCCATGATTTCGTTGGTGACCTCGGTGAGGTAGTCTTGGCTGCTATCGTCCACGAATCGGGTTTGAGCAAGCCGCTGAATGTCGTCCAACTGGAACCCTTCCAATCGGTAACGGCTGGCCAAGAGTTCTCGCTCCAGCACGTTGGCGTTGTATTCCTCACCGATGGTGCGGACGTTGATGTCGAGGGGCCAGTCGTATTTCTTGAAAATTCGAATGATTTCTTGTTGACCCTCGTCGGTGGCGATGTAAAGGGTGTTTTCGGGCTCTTCAGCCGGCGAGGTGAACTGTTTGGCAAACAATTCGCTTCCCGAACCTGTTTCGGTGAAGGCAATCATGGTGAAGCCACGAGGCACACCGCCACGCATTTCGTTGTCGAACTTTGGTACGCCGAAGGAACCGACAGAGCCGAAGAACTCCTCGTCTTCGGGATCAAATGTCATTTTACGAGCCATCATTCATCACCTCAGAGGAGGACCACTTGCCCCCGGTCGATCAGGTCCGTGCAGTACGTGTCCAGGTTGGCCAACACCAGCGGAGGTGTTTGGTCGGGAACGTTGAGAATCACCGAAAGCACCTCACGCTGGCGGAAGGTGTTGATGAAGGTGTGAAGGTACTCGGCGAGCATGCGGTCGTCGTTGTAAATCGCCAGCGCATTCACGCTGTCGAGGAAGACGAAGTTGCGCTGATTGTTCACGGTTCGAAGCGTGTAAAGGGTGCGCAGCAGGATGCTTTCCAGCATGATGGGGCTGTCGATGAAAGTGATGTTGTTGTACGGCACATCCGTCCCGCCAAGAACACCCGAGGAAACCAGGTCAAGGAAATGGATGTTGGAGACATCAACACCGATGGCTTCGAAAGCCTGTATGATTTCAACCGCACCTCGACTGGCCGAGATGTAGACGCCGCCCATTTCGAACATCTGCATCAGGGGAATCATGGTGCTGGCGGTCACGGCAAACGCGTTTGCTGAACTCAAGCGAACCTGCACCGAGCTGCCCAAGGACACTTGGGTGAGTTGCTCGGCGATCATCTGGTCGAGTTCAAACATGCTCAAGCCCCCCATCGAGAGGTGTTGTCGCTTGAAGCACCCCACTTCAACATCGGGATGAGCATCACGCCGAGAGGCGTCAGCTCAATCGCGTGTTTGGCCCGACTGTGCGAGGTCCCACGCATCTTCACCACCTGAAGGAATCGAAGGAGGTGGCCCATGCGCTCCGAATCGCCCATAACAATGATGCCGTCGGCGATGGCTTCTTCCACACCGAACGACGACCAGTGGGCGTTTTCGGTGGCCGATGTGATTTCAGAAATCAGGATGGTCGTGCACCCGAGCGTGGCGAGTTTCTTTCCAAGCGTGAACAAGAAATCTCGAATCAGCTGTTCCGACTTGATCTTGTAACACAGCGTGGTGACCGAGTCAATCACCAGGCGAGTCACACCGATGGTGTTGACGATGTCGACGATGGACTTGATGAGGGCGTGGACGTCGTCCAAATCAAAGGAGGCCTTCTCGAGGCCCAGCCATGAATAGAGCACGTCCATGTCAAAGACGTTGATCAGGCCCGAATCGACCATGTTCATGTCGAAGAAGGCGTACTGACGAATGTTTTCGAGGAGTTTGACAGAGGGTTCCGTGGCTGTAAAATGCGCACAAGCTTCACCGGCCAGTGCACCCCGAACGAGAAATTCCATGCCGAGGGTGGTTTTGCCTGAACCGCACGTTCCAGCGGCCAAAACGGTCGAACCGTAGGGGATCCCGCCACGCAGGATTTCATCCAATCCGTGGATGCCCGTCACGCAACGGTCTCGGGTGTATACGCTGGTGGGTTGCATGGGACCAAGCGGAAGGAAACGCCTCGGGTTGATGAAGTGTTTGGACGATGAACTCGCGGTGAGAAGCGAATCATGCCTCGTATTCACCGGGTGAGGGAACGTCTTCGAGGCTCCATGCTGATGAACTGAAGCGGTCCGTGCCGTCCCACACCAAGGATTGGCCGGTCACCATGAAGAGTTGAGTGTCGCCACCCCACGCCACGCGGACCACATCGGCCGGCGTGATTTCGTCGAGTTGGGTGTAGCGGAGGCTCAGAAGCCCACGACCGTCGGCCAATCCGTCCAGCTGACCAACGCCAAGGAAGCCGAGCGCACCGAGGTCAATGACATGGGTGGCGTTGCCCACCGCTTGTGATGAGGGGTCGCCGGTTAACACGGAGAGGGATTGGCCGGACACCACGCCGTTCTGCAGCAAGAGGTTGCTAGAGGTCGAACCGGAGGTGTGGTTGAAGGACCATCCTTTGAGCGCAATGGCAAAGTCGTTGGGGTTGTGGAGTTCAATCCATTCCGGGCCGCCCGAAGCGGGGCGGACCATCACCTCCGTGATGTGGAGGATGTTGTTTTTCCGGCCTCCGTCGTGGACTTCCAGCACAACAGAAATCTGTTCACCGTCTTGTTGGAAGGAGCGATACGCCGTTGAACTCGAGGGTGCGGTGCCACGCTCTGTTCCACCGTCAAACAACACCAAGCCTTTGCGCTCGGGAACGTCGCTTTCAAGCACTCGAATGCTCAAGTGGAGGCTCATGTCGCTGTCCAACCCCAAGCCCGCCGCCATGCCGTCCTCGGTGACGTTATGCAACGCACTGATGCGAGTCATGTCGAGTTTGTGATGTGACATCAGCCCGGGTTGCACCCGTCCCGAATCAAGCGCTTCGGCGTCAGCCATGTGCCAATCCGACGTCGCATTCTCGTAATCGAGGTTGTCGGCCATGGGAACGAACCAACCCTCACCAGAGGTCAGGCGATCAAGTCCCAAGGATGCCGCTCGGTCCAGGCGGTCGACACCCGGGTCGTTTGAACCCATTTGGAGTTGGGCCAACGACAGAAAGGCCGTGAGGATCATCAAAAACAGCGTAAAGGCGGACAGGAACTCGATGACAGCGGTGAGACCGCCCTCATCCCGTTCGCTGTGATGGGACGCCCTGCGCATGGTTTAACCAGCCCTGCACAATTCATGAGGTTGCCGCTTTTTCTCTGCCTAACCTCCCCGCATCCCAGAGGTTTGGTCCCGCTCACTACGCAACAGATTCACGTCAAAGACCCCGTTCCAAGCGATGAGTCTTTGAATCACGGATGTGAGGAAAGCGTGATGAGCGAGCGCAAGCCACGTCAAGTTACCAAGCAACAAGCGAGCCTTGGGTTTGTTTTGATGCTCCTGCTGTCTTCGCTCGGGGCGCTCGTCACCGTCCCCGTCTCGAGTGCGGCCGTGCCGGGGTCGATTGGCATCACCGACAGCATCTCGCCGCGCCCCGATGCGTGGTATTCCTCCTTTGACACGCTGGAATTTTCCGCCGAGGTGACCAACAACTACGCTTCCCCCTCTGGCGCCTCTCGAACCCTCACATGGTACGCCTGCGAAGGCGACGTGACCGTGGCGCAATGCAAGTCTGTGTTTGACGACTCTGGCCAGTTCAACATCGGAAACATCCCCGGACAATCATCGGTCGCCGTTGATTCCAGCGATTTGTGGAGCCCCGGCTCGAATTCTGAAGGCATCTTCACCGTGGTGTACACCTTCAGTCAAAACGACCAGATGGCAGCTGACGACGAGTTCCGGTTCAACATCAACCTCACCGAAGACTTCGTTGACGTGGTGGCGGACACCGCCCACAACCCGCTGATTCACCTGCAGAACCTTGCAGAGTACAACGAAGAACAGGTGCTCAACACCGGAACCGAGTATGTCTTCAAGTCCAAAGGCGAATCAACCCTGTGCGGCGTTTGCACCTTCTCCGGTCAGTTTGGCTGGCAACTTTGGGATGCTGATGACACGATGATGCTCAAAGAGGCCTACAAAACGGTCGCGAACCTCCCTGCTTGGGGTGGAACCGATCCGTTCAACATCAACCTGCCAGCGTTCAGCTACGGTCAAGAGGGCCGCTACCTACTCAAGTACGGCTTGTTTTCGAGCACCGGCAACCCCTACGGCGACCTCAACCCAGGTAACAACCTTGCTTCGTTTGAAATCGTGCTCAACGACAGCATTGACCTCAAGGTGGTCGATGTCTACCCGAGCCACAGCGCTCAATCCTCGGAGTTTTACTACGGAACCGACCGCGTCATCACCACCTACGCCAATCTGGGTAATATGTCGGTGGAGAACGTCTCGGTCTCCTACCAGGTCTACAACTCACAGTACGACTTGGAGGTCGACAGCACCTGCCTGATTCCCGTCATGCATCCCGGCGATACCGCCACCTGCAACTTCAACATGACCACGACCGGAGATGACCGTCTCATTCGTGTCCAGTTGCCAACCATTTACCAAAACGGGGAAGATGTACGGATGAGCGACAATCTGTACCAACTCAATGTTGACGTTCGAGTCGGCCCCATCAACCCCTACGTGCAGACCAACTCTGACGACGACATCTACCTCACCACCGACGATGTTGAGCTGGTGGCCCGATACGGTTCCATCGCCTCACAACCGCTCAATTTCACCTGGCGAGAAGGGTTCTATGTATGGGGCCACGGTCAAGCCCTCAACCGAACCGGCGAAGCCTTTGGTTTGGGCCACCACAACCTGACCCTGCAAGCCACCGACCCGTTTGGTGAAACCGAGTACGCCTACGTCGAGTTTGATGTGTTAAATTCGGTGTCCATCGACGAATCCTACATGACTGGTTTTGCCATCACCGAGGAGGAAGCCGCGGCCTCGCGGAGCATGCTCCTACCGCACCTTGGGAAGAATTACGGTATTGGAGGCGGCGATTCTCCGTTGATGATGATCGACGTGTCCATCGACGCCGCAACGGCGGACGACCCTGGCCTACGAAGCCTGGATTTGAAGCTCAACCTCACGGCCATCCTACCCGAAAACATCGACTTGAGCACCGTTGACCTTCGCTACCTCCCCGATGTTGACAGCGTGGCTTGGGAGTTCCTCGACGGCGTGGATTCCTACACGTTTGGCCCTGATTTCACTGAGGTGGACATCTCGATGACGAAGGACGGCGTCCTTCTCCTCATCGGCGTGCTTCCAACCGCCGATGTGACCGCCACCGGCGTTGAGTGGACCCAACTTGAAGGAGGGCAAATCGAATTGAACTGGACGGGCACTGGCGACCTGACCAACCCCTATGTTGGTGGATGGAACGTCTACAAGATTGCAGGTATTTCAGGCACCACCGTGTTCCCAGAAACTGATGGCGGCATCAACGAAAACATCTGGGAAGAGCTCACCTTGGACTCGTTCACCACCACCCTCTCCCTCGAGGCGGTGACATGGCTTGACCCCGTACCTCTCGAGACGGGCATTTGTGCCTCGTACGCCATCATCCCCATTGACCGTGAAGGAAACGCCAATCTGCAGCGAGCCAACATCACCCGTGTTGACGGCGCGGCCGCCCAACTTTGCGGCGATGCGATTCCACCCTCGACCACACTTGAGGGGCTGAGCCACACGTGGGTGTTCACCAACGACACAGCCTGCTTTGAAGCGCAGCAGGACTGGTCCTTGTGCTACAACGCAACCCTCACGTGGACCTGGCCAGCCCACGAAGCGCAGGGCGAACTGACGTGGAATGTGTACCGTGTTGAGACGCGCCCTGTGGACATCGACCTTCGGTTCATTGAACCCCTGTTCAGCGGCCTCACGGGAACCCCCGGCGAGGAAGGATCGCTCGTGCAAAGCGGCCTTGACCGAGACGGCATCCAACCCATGCGAACCTACTACTACATTTTCGCACCCATCGACAGCGTTGGCAACGAAATGATGCTCGCTAACTATCCGTCCGACAACATTGAGCGCGTGCACATCGATGACGACTGGTGGTCTTACAATCAACACCTCATTCCGCCTGAGCCCGAACCCCCCGAGCCTCCGTTGGGCATTCCGTGGCTCCAGAAGTTGAACGACGCCATGGGCGTGGAAGAATTCCAGCTGGCCGGTGTCGCCTTGCTCGCAACCATCGTGCTCAATTTCATCCTGCTGCCCTTGATGCTCAAGAAGCGGAAGCGGCTCAAGCGCGTGATCGAAGCCCGCAAGCGAAACAGCGCCGCTGCCATGGACTTTGATGACTTCTTTGAGTGAGCATTGGCGCGGCAGGGGAGATTCGA
>DAET01000029.1:13601-13846 GCA_002497765.1 Euryarchaeota archaeon UBA486 | reverse complement strand
GACCATGTCCGAATAGACCACGTGTGGATCGTCGCCTTCATCGAGCATGAGATTGATGTAATTCACACCCCAGTTGCCCGTGCTGTTCGCATCAAGCGTGGTCTTGACCCATGAACCTGAGCGGTTGGTCATGTACGCTATTTCAGTGCTGTTGGTCTTGTAAGCCACATGAAGATGGTCGTTTGAATCAATGGCAAGGGACGTACCTTTCCCTGTGTGAGCGGTGGAATCAAGGGTCGTGAAGG
>DAET01000029.1:12763-13256 GCA_002497765.1 Euryarchaeota archaeon UBA486 | reverse complement strand
CCATGAAGAGCCCATTTTGTGCGTATACCTCAAGTCATTGTTTGTATCGTCATAGTAGGTGATGTGAGGATTCCCGTTTGAATCCAAGGCGATGCTTGTGTATTTTCCAACATCGTTGGTGGATTCAACCACCTCTTTTGACCATGTTGTGCTGCCGTCGGCCAACGTTGCATATTTCAACGAAGCACCGTTGGCTGAATAATACGCAACGTGCAAGGTGTCATTCGCATCAACGACCATCGATCCAAAGTTTCCGACATTACCGTTGTTGTCCATGGTTGAGATGGCCCAATTACTGGCTGCGATGCCGTTTGAGAGTGCTTTTGTGGCGTATTTGAGGTTTGTATTGGAGTCGTCGCGGTAGGTGATGTGAATGTCGTCGTCACTATCGAGGATGATGAAACAGTCACCACCGACGTTTCCACTTGAGTCTAGGGTCGCAGACTGCCAGCTTCCCGAGACGTTTGTCGTGTAGTAGAGGTTATCCGAGCCA
>DAET01000029.1:11116-12671 GCA_002497765.1 Euryarchaeota archaeon UBA486 | reverse complement strand
CCATCGATCCAAAGTTTCCAACATTGCCGTTGTTGTCCATGGTTGAAATGGCCCAATTGCTGGAGGCAATGGCGCTTGAGAGGGCTTTTGTGGCGTACTTGAGATTGTTGTTGGTGTCGTCGCGGTAGGTGATGTGGATGTCATCATCGCTGTCAAGGATGATGAAACAATCACCACCGACGTTTCCACCCGAGTCCACGGTCGCCGACTGCCAGCTTCCTGAGGCGTTTGTCGTGTAGTAGAGATTGTCCGTGGTTACGGTCTTCGAACAAATGTGAACGGCTCCGTTTGAATCGAGAGCGATGTTTGTTCCTGCTCCAACAGAACCAGAAGAGGCGGCTGTCTGCTTGTCGTCGGCAAGGAACGGTGTATCGTAGGTCAGCGTGTAGGGCGTCATTGACACACCAACTTCAAGTGAAAGGGTGGAGGAGGAAGAGGCAAGGGTTGTGTAGATGCAGGAACCATCGGAAAAGACGGCGTTGCTGTTGTAATTGATGGCGATGGAATCCATACAGCCAGAAATCGGATTGCTCATCGGGCTGTAGGTCCAAGAGACACCTGCAGCCCAGGGGTCGCTGTCGTCGGCATCGTAGGCTCCTGCACTCATGTTGTCGAGGTGAGAATTTGTTTTCGGCCTGAAATCGTAGTTGATGGGGTCGACCAGTTGGTTTGAGACCGTGTCGCTGGTGTTGACATAGCCGTTCCAGTTGTTCCAATAGGTTCCAGACGGGAGTGGATGGAGCGACCATGAGTCGGACCTGTGGTCAGCCATCTTATCTGCAGCGTTTTGGTGAATGGTTGAGTTCTCGTTGTTGACGCCGTTGTCGGTGAGGATGATCATGTCATTCTTGCCGGTCGAATTGAACACGGTGTTGTTGTGAATGTCGTGATAGTCGCCTTTGACCATCAATCCACCAGCGGCGTTCCAAATGACGTTGTGGTGCATGGTTCCATTGCGACCTTCGCCCGCTTGGCCAATCGGTGCGTCAAAGCGAGCACCGTACTTGATGACGTCGTGAATCCAGTTGTAGGCAATCTCAGCACCTGGTGCTTCGCCCTGCATGACTTGGACAACGGCACCGTCCGTTTGCAGATAACCAACGTCCCACACTTCGTTGTAGAAGACCTTGGGTGCATCACCAATGGAGAGAACAGATGATGCACCGGTGAGATGAACCGTGTTGTTCGTGAAGTACATGTCTCGGCCACCCTCGTAAATCGTGACCATGAGGCCCTTCTGATCGGCTGCGGACCAATCGATGGCATGGAAGTAGGAGTTGTTCACCGTGTTGTTGTGCGATTGGCCCGGGGAACCTTGGAATTCAATGGCCCCACCGTCGGTGTTGGTGATCGAGATGTTGTCAACAAAGGAGTTCTTTGAACGATAGAAGCGAGTCATCCAGCGGTCGTCTTCGGATTCGCCCGCGATGCCTAGACCACGCTTGGACGTGCTTGGATACTCGAGGGTGGCGTTGGTGAACGAACAGCCATCACAGTTGTTGAAATTCACCGTTGTTCCAAAGAAATCAATGCCCTGAATCGTCACGCCGTCGGA
>DAET01000029.1:0-10715 GCA_002497765.1 Euryarchaeota archaeon UBA486 | reverse complement strand
GACGGCGTCTTGTAGTGGAGGCGGTTGTTCGTGTTGTTGAACCACCATTCACCGTCCTCGTCAATGAGTTCACGCTTGCCCTCCAGGATGTAGGCGTGGTGCTTGGTCTTCCACCCCACACCGGTGCCGTCGTAGGCGAAAGTGCCGTTGTTTGGATTCCAATCCGTGATGATGCGACTGTTGCTGCGGAACGAACCCAAGTTCATCACGGCAATCGCGCCCACAGGGTCGAGACCGGTGGCGTTCACCGTCTCGTTCAAGCCGGTGTGAACCCCTGCCTCAGGACCGGCGTCGGTGAGCCAGCCTTTGGTGTAGGCGTTGTTCGAACCGGTCAACGTTCCCTCGGCCCAGTAGGAGCGATTGAACACCGTTTCGTCATCGAACTCGGCGTTTGGCCAGCGAGCAGGCACCTGTTCGTCGTAAGCGAGGAAGAGCTGCCAGCCATCGACCGGGAGGGTGACTTCCTGAATGCCGTCGCTGTCCGCAGCACCCCAAGAAACGTTCAGATCGTCCGCAATGCTTCGGGTTCCGTCAAACACGACTTGAGCCCCATCCGCAGCCCGAATCAACAGGTCGTCCTTGCCGTTCACGGTCACGTTTTCGTGATACAGCCCGGCCGCCAGAATGATTTCGTCACCTGAAGATGATGCGTTGACCGCTCCAAAGAGCGTCGCTTTTGGACAAGACCACGTGCCGTCCCAGTCGTCTGAACCTTGGGCGGCGTCGACGTAAATCGGTGTGCCTGAGGCCCGCGTGATGCTGTCGCAAGCAGCGTTGAGCAACGAAGGATTTGGCTGGTCAGCCAAGGTCCATCCACGGTAGGCTTCGATGTAGGCGGTCTGCGCCAACATGACCATCAACAAGGACAGGACGAGCGCCTTCCGTTGTTGTGAATCGTTCAGCATAACGCCACCTCGCTATGCTTTGCAGTTTGTTGGTCCATTTAAGCACCAACCCAATACCACGAGCGCCTCCCCCTTTAGGGGGAGGCGATTTCACTCCTCTTCGGATGAAACGACCGTTGAATCATGAGCGTCATCCACAAGGGATTCACCGGGCCAATCACCGTCAACAACCACCGGCCAACCACCCTTTTTGGTGTTGAAACCGAGGTCGGAAAATCGTCGGCGCGATTGACGCCAAACGGGCAACAGGTAGCCAACTTTGGAACGTTCACCGAAGGTCCAACGCCATGGGCAGCGATCCATTCGAGCGACCCAGTGATGAACCAGATCTCGGAATCGGGGTTCCTCGGGACCGCCGGGGACCAGCCACGAGGCGATGTTGACGGCGCCCGACGAGCCCCGAGTTTCCGACCAGCACGTCAATTCCATGCCGCGCATGGGGCCGTTCAGCACCTTGAGCCCAAGGGTTCGTGCCGACTGAGCCATGGGCATGATGATGGCGAACCGATCAACGAGGCGTGAGCCTTCATGACGCTCAAGCGACCAACCCGCTTCTTCAGCGAGTTCGCGGAATATCCGGATGGCCTGGATGCTTGACACGCTGACCTCAAGGTCGAGCGTCGCCTTTCTGACCATGAGCGTTCGAGCGGACGGGAAGGGATGAACCCTTTCGTCGCCTGGCTTTCGCTCATGGGTTTGGGCGAGGATATCGTGCGTGCGATAGCGGCGCTTTCACGGTCGTCGCCCCAGAAGGGCGAGGTGTTCCCGTGGACAAGGACCGATGGACAGGCCGCGCTCACACGAAAACCGGCCTCAGCCGGCGTGCGAATCGGCAGCGATCGGACCTTGCTCAACCAAAGAGCGAGCCAAGACCGTCGAAGCCGCCTTCCTCTTCTTCCTCTTCCTCTTCTGCTTCTTCAGCAGCAGGGGCGTCGGCACCGCCAGCGGCGGCAGGGGCAGCAGCGGCTGCTGCAGGAGCAGCAACAGCTTGGGTCATGGCTTCGGCGATGTCAACGCCAGCGAGGGAGGCCACGAGAGCCTTCACTCGAGCGTCGTCTGCGTCGATGCCAGCGCCCTTCAGGACAGCCTTCACCGACTTCTCGTCGATCTCTTTTTCAGCAGCGTGCAACAGCATAGCAGCGTATACGTATTCCATGTTTTTTCACCTCAATGTGTTTTGTTTGTTCAGCCGAACAGGCTCCCGAGGCCGTCAAAGCCGCCCTCTTCTTCCTCTTCTTCCTCTTCTTCAGCCTCGGCTGGGGCTTCAGAAGCGCTCGTGTCGACGGCGGCTGCAGCGGAAGCGGCTGCGTCAGCAGCAGCGCCCATCATGGCAGCCAATTCGTCGTCGAGTGCGTCGGGGCTCAGCGTGCCAGCCACGCCAAGTGCACTGGCGTGGGCACGGGCCACCAGGTGTGGCAGCGTCTCGGCAGTAGCGATCGCTGCTTCCATAGCGACGGCCAGCGCTTCTCCGCTGGCCTTGGACAGGAGGATCGGCATCGTTTGTGGGGTGAACCACGTGATGTTGCAGGCGAGGTTGAAGGCGCCAGCAGCCATGCCGATGAGGTCCTGTTCGAATTGCTCGTAGTCGATGTCGAGAGTGGCGGGCTCAAACAACGTACCACCTTCGAGGGTGCCGCAGAGGCGCAGGCCCGTGACCATGGGGTTGATGCCAATCTTCGAGAGCATCATACCGAGGTCGCCTTCGAAGACTTCGCCTTCTTCCAGCACGACGGTGCGCTTCTGAATCTGGACGCTACCGCCCATGATCTTGGCAGGAATGCCAACGGAGTTCAGGTCACCAACGATGGGACCGGGAGGCATGCCGGTGTCTTGCTTCTCCACCACGATTTGGTAGGGCGCAACGTCGCCGGGTTTGGCAGCACGCCCGGCTTCGGTCTTCTTGAGCTCGGTGAACAACTCGAAGGAGTTGAGGTTCGAGGTCGAGACCAAAGCGGGTTGGACAGCGGACTCGTAGAGCTTCTCAAGGTCGGCAAAGTCGAAGCCTGCACGCTCCCAAGCGATCTTCATCAAGCGCTTCTTCGCGACTTGAATCTTCATGTGGCTGCGAAGTTCTGCACGCATACCGAACATGGCCGAGGCGGGGACGCCGTGAATGTCGATGACGGCGAGCGTTTCGCCGCTGGTCAGCAGCTCGTGGAGGTCGCTGACGGTGTCCTTCTTCCAGGACATGACCTTTGGAATCAATTGATCACCTCAATGCGTTGTGCTGGACCCATGGAGGTCTTGATGAACAAGGAGCGAATGTTGCCGATGCCACGCTCCAATTTACTGGTGACACGGTTGTAGACTTCCATGGCGTTGGCCAGAAGTTCATCGTGAGATTGCTTGACCGTGCCGAAGGAGGCATGGAAGGTCATCTTGTCGCCCGACTTGACGACCACGGTGCTGGACAGACCGGTGGCGAGAACGGCGGGGTCGAGGGTGGGTGGAACGGGGCGTGGCATCTTACCACGTGGACCGAGAACGGTACCCAAGTGGCGACCGATAAGGCCCATGTGAGGCACTTCGGAAAGGAAGAAGTCGTACTGGTTGGCGACCTTCTTGGCCTGTCCCTTCTTGCCACCGAAGTCTTCGATGTCCTGAGGAGAGAAAACGGCCAGACCGGCAGCCTTGGCCTTGGTGGCGGCTTCGCCGGCGGCGAACATGGCGACCTTGAGTTCACGACCTCGACCGGAAGGAAGACGAATCTCTTCTTTGATACGGTTGGTTGGGTTCTTCAGGTCGACGTCCTTGATGGTGAACGAGATGTCCACGGATTCGACAAACTTTCGCTCAGGGGCCGCTTCAATGGCCGCCTTGATTGCATTACTGATTTTTTCTTCCATCTTGCTTCACCTCTGCGGTCTGCGAGGCCGAAACCTCTTCCGCGGTTCGTGAGTGTTCAATTAAAGCGCTCGTCCCATTCTCCTTTTGCAATGATCTCGAGGGCGTCAACTGCCCAGTGACCGTCAATTTTCACACGCATGGACACGCAGGTCCCAATGACCTCACGGGTTTGCGCCTTCAAATCGGCTCCGGTCAGATGCCCAAGTCCTGCCTTCTCACGGGCCACGTCCATGGCCTTTTCGAGGGGCAAGTCCTCGGTTGCGGCGTCGAGACTGCCGTTGCACTTTTGCACACCCAAGGCTTTGATAATGAGCTTTGAGGTCCATGGCTTTGGCATCGTATCGACTCCTTCCTCACAAACGTAGGTAGGCCTCCCGACCAAACACCCCTATTTAATCGCGCCGCGCCGCCTTTGGGAACAGGTTCAACGGACAGGTTGTATGAACCGCGAACCAGTTTTGTTATAATGAAATAACAAAACGACGCACTCATGAACATGTGCGCTCGCACACTCACCATCGTTCTTGCCACCCTCCTGCTCCTGGCGCTCCCGACGCACGAAGGGTACCAAAGCGGCGTCCACAACCAAGCCGGCAACGGTTGCTCGTGCCACTACAGCGGCAGCGCACCCACCATCAACCACAACTTCCCCACCACCTACAACGGGGGACAAACCTACAGCATCCAAATCTCTGCCAACGGAGGCGTCTCAGGAAGCGGTGGCGGATTCAACGTCGTCGTGGACAAAGGCTCGCTCTCCCTCCCAGGTGCCGGCATCATGGCCGTGAAGGTGGACAGTTCAGGCCTGTCTGCAACGCACACCACCAGTTCTTACCGCTCCTGGGGCTTCGACTGGACGGCACCCAGCACCGGCAGCGGCACAGTGGATGTTGAGATCGCCGTCAACACGGTCAACGGCAACAGCGCCGCTTCCGGTGACGCATGGACCACCAGCTCCATCACCATTCCAGAGCCGGGCCCGTCCAACACGGCGCCGACGGCGGCCAACGTGTACATCAGCGATGCGCCTGGCCCCGCCACCGCCATCACCAAGGCGTACTACGACGCCACGCTGTACGCCAACTACGATTACAGCGACCAAGAAGGCGACAGCGAATCCGGCACCGAACTTCGCTGGCTAAAGGGCGGCATCTCTCAAGCCCAATACGACGACCAACCCACCCTCCCTCCGAGCGCGCTCTCCATCGGCGACCTGTGGACGATGACGGTCACCCCCGGAGACGGAACCGACATGGGGACGACCGAGGCATCGACCAACACGGTTGAAATCATCGATTACGACGCCGACGGCGACGGATACGGCGACCAGAGTGATGCGTTCCCCAACGATGAGACCGAATGGGCGGACGCCGACGGCGACGGGGTCGGCGATAACGCCGATGCATTCGATGACGACGCCACGCAAACCACCGACAGCGACGGCGACGGTTACGGCGACAACGCCTCAGGTAACAACCCCGACGCCTTCCCCAACGATGCCAATGAATGGCTGGACAGCGAC
This sequence comes from Euryarchaeota archaeon UBA486, assembly GCA_002497765.1. Classification (GTDB taxonomy): domain Archaea; phylum Thermoplasmatota; class Poseidoniia; order Poseidoniales; family Poseidoniaceae; genus Poseidonia. The sequence continues at coordinate 5,441 of DAET01000029.1, read as the reverse complement.
GGTGATGGCGTGGGCGACAACGCCGATGCCTTCCCCAACGACGCCACGGAAACGCTCGACACGGACAACGACGGCGTAGGCGACAACGCCGACGTCTTCCCTACCGATCCCAGTGAAACCGTCGACACGGACGGTGATGGTGTGGGCAACAACGCTGATGCCTTTGACAGCGATCCCACGCAAACCACCGACAGCGACGGCGACGGCTACGGCGACAACGCCTCGGGCAACAACCCTGACGCCTTCCCAAGCGACAGCACCGAATGGATGGACACGGATGGTGATGGTGTCGGTGACAACGCCGACGCCTTCCCGGGCGACGCCACGGAGACGCTCGACACAGACAACGACGGAGTCGGCGACAACGCTGACGCCTTCCCCGACGATGCCACAGAAACGCTCGACACGGACAGTGACGGCGTGGGCGACAATGCAGACGTCTTCCCCAGCGACGCCAATGAAACGGCTGACACCGATGAAGACGGTGTGGGGGACAATGCCGACGTTTTCCCGGAGGATGCAAGCGAGGCGTTCGACACCGATGAAGACGGTGTGGGCGATAATGCCGACGCCTTCCCCGACGACGCCACGCAAACCACCGACAGCGACGGAGACGGTTATGGCGACAGCCCGCAAGGGACGACACCCGACCTGTTCCCGAACGACGCCACCCAGTGGTTTGACGGCGACAACGACGGCTACGGTGACAACCCCGATGGCCTCAACGCCGATGTCTTCCCCGAGGACGGAACCGAATGGGCCGACACCGATGGTGATGGTGTAGGCGACAACGCCGATGCCTTCCCGGAAGACGCCTCAGAAACGATGGATTCGGACGGCGACGGCATGGGCGATAACGCACAAGCCGTGCTCGAAGCCAAACTCGCACAGGAGGAAGAAGAAGCCGCTGCTGCCCAGCAACGCATGTTCATCGGCGGAGGCGTGGTGTTGCTCCTCATCGCTGCCGCTGCCGTGTTCCTGCTTCGCCGAAGCAGTGATTCAAAGGCGAAGGAGGCGAAGGATTCCTCCCTTCCCGAACTTGACGCTGTCTCCACCGACACCCTCCTCGAGTCGACGGTGAGCGAGGCGAGTCAAGCTCAATCAACGGTGGCGGCAGAAGCCACCGTGGTCAACCAGTGGACCGATGAGGCTGGATACACCTGGCGCCAGATGAGTGACGGAAGCCATCAGTGGTGGAACGGTACTGAATGGCAAGATCACCAGTGAGGGTAACTTCTCACAGACGGTGAACCAATTTTATTATGTGTAATCTAACAATCCGAAGGCTATGAACACCCCAGCCCGCCTCATCACCGTCGCCATGATGGTTCTGCTCATGACGGCCGTGCCCGCCATCGAAGGCAACTCATCAGGAAAACACAGCCAAGCCGCTCAAGGGTGCACCTGCCACAGCAACCTGGGCGGAACCACCGTTTCCCACAACTTCCCCTCCACCTACATCGCTGGTGCCATGTACAGCATCACCATCAGCATCCAAACCAGCGCCAACCCCACCAGTGGTGGGTTCAACGTCGAGGTTGACAAAGGCCAACTGATGAACCCCGGCAACGGTGTCCAAACCACGCAACAAGGCGGCAGCGCCACCCACACCACGGCTGGCCAAATTCAGTGGACCTTTGACTGGATGGCTCCCTTCGGTGGCAGCGGCTCAGCCACGGTTGACATGGCGGTCATGCACGCCAACGGCAACAGCGCGAACTCCGGCGATTCGTGGGGCACCACGCAGGTCATCATCCCCGAAGGCCTTCCACCCAACGACGCCCCTGTCGTCTCCAACGTCGCCGTCGCGCCTTCGCCGGAAGCCGACGCTGACGAATCCCTCACCCTCACCTACGATTACGCCGACAACGACAGCGACCCCGAATCCAGTCAAACCGAGATTCACTGGTATGTCGACGGTACGCACAACACCGCTCACAACGGCAAGACCACCATCCAAGCCTCGCTCACCCAAGCAGGTCAGAAGTGGAGGGCACAAGTCACCCCGCACGACGGGCTCGAATTTGGCAATGCTGTCATGAGCAACGAAGTCACCATCCTCGACATCGATTCCGACGGCGACGGGGTGCTGGACGGCCAAGATGCCTTCCCCAACGACGCCAGTGAAACGGCCGACTCCGACAACGACGGCGTGGGCGACAACGCCGACGCCTTCCCACAAGACGGTACCGAGACCACCGACTCCGACAACGACGGCGTGGGTGACAACGCCGACGCCTTCCCACAGGACGCCACCGAAACCGCTGACAGCGACAACGACGGTGTGGGCGACAACGCTGATGTCTTCCCCAACGACCCTTCCGAGACCGTTGACTCCGACAGCGACGGCGTGGGCGACAACGGCGATGCCTTTCCCAACGATGCTTCTGAAACCGCCGACGCTGACAACGACGGCGTGGGCGATAACGCTGACGTTTTCCCCAACGACCCCTCAGAGACCGTGGACACCGACATGGACGGCGTAGGTGACAACGCTGACTGGGCACCCAACGACCCGTCAGAAACCGCTGACTACGACGAAGACGGCGTGGGTGACAACGCCGACGCCTTCCCGCAGGACCCCTTCGAAACCGCTGACACCGACATGGACGGTGTGGGCGACAACGCTGACTTGTTCCCGGACGATGCCACGCAAACCACCGACGGTGATGGCGACGGCTACGGCGACAATGCGTCCGGCACCAACCCCGACGCTTTCCCAGAGGACGCCAACGAGTGGGTTGACACCGACGGTGACGGCGTGGGCGACAACGGCGATGCCTTCCCCAACGATGCAACCCAAACCACCGACGCCGACGGCGACGGCTACGGCGATAACATTCAGGGGACAAACCCTGACTTGTTCATCAACGAAGCCACCCAGTGGGCCGACGCTGACAACGACGGCTACGGTGACAACCCCGACGGCGTGAACGCCGACGTGTTCCCCGAGGACCCCACTGAATGGGCCGACAGCGACGGCGACGGTGTGGGCGACAACGCCGACGCCTTCCCCAACGACGCCAGTGAAACCCTCGACTCCGACGGCGACGGCATGGGCGACAACGAACAAGCCGTGCTCGAAGCCAAGCTCGCCAAGGAAGAGGAAGAAGCCGCTGCGGCTGCTCAACGCAACATGCTCATCGGCATCGGTCTCGTGATGATCATCATCACCGCCGCCGTGGTCGTCGTCCTCCGCAAGCGCATGGCCGACGAAGGCCAAGCCGTGGAGAAGGACTTCGGTGCCAGCGGCCTGCCTGCCGGTATGCCCGACATGAACGCTCAACCAGCCGCCACCTACGGTGCCACCACCACGGCCATGCCCGACATGACGGCCCAACCGGCCGCCGCCCAACCCGTGGACAACAGTGCATTGAGCGCGCTGACCGAACCTGAACCCGTCGCTGCACCTGCTGCGGTTCAGCCCGAGCCCGTGGCCGCACCGGCTGAGCCCACCGTGGTCAACCAGTGGACCGACGAGAACGGCCACACGTGGCGCGTGATGAGCGACGGCACCAACCGCTGGTGGAACGGCACCGATTGGCAAAAGGTCTGAGCGGGCGAGCATGAACATCAGGAACCTGACGCACGCCGACGTTGAGGCCATGTGGGCCATCAACGAAGATGGGCTTCCGGGAACGGGACAGGTCTCGCCTCCCGAACTCATCGCCCTGCTTGACCTCGCCTCGTTCGCCGTTGGCGCCTTTCAGGACAACTCGATGCTCGGGTTCGTGATTTGCCTGCCACCTCGAACGACGTACGGGAGCCTGAATTATGCGTGGTTCAACCAGCGCTACGACGCCTTCCTCTACGTCGACCGAATCGCTGTCGCTACCGATCACCGCAACCGTGGTGTGGGCTCGGCACTGTACTCCCAAGTGATTGCTGAAGCCAACGAACAAGCCGTTCCGGTCGCTGCGGAGGTCAACCTTGTTCCTCCCAATCCGGGTTCAGTGCGCTTCCATCACCGTTTCAACTTCGTTGAGGTAGGCACACTTGACCACGGAGAAAAGGCTGTGACCATGTTTCTTTGCTAGAAGAACATCATCAAACACCACGGCTCAGGACAAGAAGCGGTCAATCATCCGATGGAAATGATGGACCCCTTGTTCGCGTGTTGGTGAGTATCTCCCACGATCATAGACCGTTGATGCCATGCTTTTCTGGACTTCTTCAATCACCCATTGATCTTGATGTTCAACCGTGTCGAGCACCGAACCTGCGCCCTGGAGGGCAAGTTCATCATCCCGAACATAGCCACGGTAGAGCACCCTGCATGTCGTTGGAGAGACGGGAATCACGATGTTCACCGAGAGCCCCCACGGGTAGAAGTTGAACATCATGTTCGGAAACAACCACAGGTAATACGCAGCAATGGCCTGACCTTCATCTGGATGGCCCGGAGGTAGGTCAAACATCACGTCACCTTCAACCGCTTTGCCGAGTTGGAGGACGCCACCCTCGAAGGTCTCGGTCTCATAGCCCGCGTAGTCAAGAGCTTGGTTGAGTTCAGGGTGCACGTAAGGGATATGAAAGCCCTCGAGGTAGTTGTCCACATAGAGCATCCAGTTGGCTTCCACGGTGTGGTCTCGGTCTCGTGAAGGGTCGTAGGTGAACGCTTCAGGCGTGAGAAATCCCAGCCTTTTCTCGAGCATATCCCAAGGCAAGAGCGGGGCGTCTTCCATCGCCGTGAAGTACAGCCCCATCCAGCGTTGAAGTGGGAACCGGTGGAGGTGGTCTGCCTTGCTGGGGAAGCCGATGGCCTGCTCGAACTCGGGCATGTGCCGCAGGGTTCCGTCGAGGTCAAACGTTCGTCCGTGGTAGCGACATTGCAACGTGCTCTTTGCACACGGCTCGGGCACCAAGCGCATGCCCCGATGCGTGCAGATGTTTGAAAGGCAGCGCGTGTCTTCGCCTTTGACAAGCAGGATGGGTTCACCCGTCATGGCTTCCATGTGGCCGACTGGTAGAACCGTGTTTGCTTCCAATTCAGCGGCGTGGGCAACAAACTGCCACCCATTGAAGGCGCCCTTGAGGCGTTTGAATTCTTCAGGTGCCGTGTAAAACCTGGATGGAAGGGTTTGGGCCATCCGTATGTCGGGGTGAATCATCTCGCCCGACATGATGGCGACACCTCACACACGGTCTTGAGGGTTGGGACGTTGTTGTTCAGAGAACACCAACGCCTTCCAGCGTCAGCACCACGCCCAACGCTCCAAACAAGAGCACCATCAAGACATAGAAGACCGGACCCTCGGCTTGCGAAACCCAACGCCCGTCCTTGTTGGTCCAGTTTTGCCTCCAAAACCCGCCTTTGACCACCACAGAGAACACCAAGTAGGCAAAGCAAGCCAATCCGGCTGCCAGAGCTTCGTATTCAATGGCCATGTTGTGCCCACTTCCCGTGAGAACTTAACCTTCAAGGTTGAAGGTGCCCCTTC
>DAET01000040.1 GCA_002497765.1 Euryarchaeota archaeon UBA486 | reverse complement strand
TCGATGGGGATTGGGGTATTTTAAGTCTAATAGTCTCAGTCTATTCTGCAATTTACAGTAAAGAAGATTGAGCTCCTAACGATATCTTTCCCGAGCAATCGCATGGGTTCCCCTCGTAGTCGTATATGTGTACAACCGCATGTGCTTCTCTCAGCAGGGAGAGGCGTTTTATTGCCCAGCACCCAAGCACCACCATGCCGGATTCTTCCGGAGACGGGCAACGCACCCCCTCCTCCCGTCGTCGAAAAAACTGGAAGCAGGCTCCAAAGAAAGGCGATGAGGGCAACGAAGCCTACGAGCCGCGCTCGCCAGCGATGGTTCGATGGAACGACCGGTACAACCGCTCCAAAAAAAGTGGACGTGCATCTTTCACGCCGCGCTCGCAGCAATCCGAAAGCGATACCGGCACATCCACGAACTCAGACTCGTTTCAGCATTCCACGTTTTGTGGCGTGTTGATGGGCATGGCGCTGGTTGGCGGTTTCCTCCTGCAGATGGGCGCTACCGTGGGCCCGGATGGATGCGACAACGACAACGTCTTCGAGCAATTGGGTGGCCTAGCGTTTTCCCTCAGCATGATCGGCGTTCCCATCAACGGCCTCGTCTTCCTAAATTCACTCATGGACGAGACCTTGGATGCTGGCAAAGCCTTTGCTTGGACGGCGGCCCATTTGGGGGTGCTCTTCCTCACCATCTTTCTGTTTCAAGACGGTGTCTTTCTGGACATGTTCTGCTGAGCCAATGTTCGGCATCCTTGCAGGAGGTGCCTCATATTCCCGCACCAAGGTTGGTCATGACCGGTTGAATTCCTCACTGCCACTTGCTCCATTTTGTCACACCTGTGGTATTCCACGCCGAAAGCCGTTGGCGTTGAACCCGTCAAGGCGTGGTTAAATTCAGCCTTCGGTCTGCTCGCTGGTCTCAGCCGCATCATCGAACATGAGGGCCTCTCGGGGTACGCCCAGCATGGCTTGACGCAGCGATGCTCGCAGTTCGGTTAGTTCGCCATAGCACACCAGGACGTCGTCGTAGCGAAGTTGGACATCATGGTCGGGGTTCCACACCAAGCGATCGCCACGCGAAAGCGCAAAGACCGGGACGGAAGCGAACACCTCGTCCAACCGCTTGCCGACCATTTTCGGGTGGTTGCGGAGTTGCAAGGAGAGCACGCCCGAGCCGGGCACGGTGCGCAGGAGTTGGCCGATGTCCACCTCGGCAAAGGCGGTGTCTTCCATCACGTAGTCGACGATGGCGCCTGCCACGTTCACGCCGCTGGCCTTCTCAATGCCCTCCAATCCGGGAGAGGAGTTCACTTCGAGCACGAGCGGGCCGTTGTTGCCTTCGAGCAGGTCCACGCCGGCGATGTTGAGGCCCAACACACGGGCGGCTCGACAGGCAGCCTCGGCGTAGCCTTCGGGCAATTCGACGCTCTCCACCGTTCCGTTGAGGTGGAAGTTGCTTCGAAATTCCCGGCCGCGCGCTCGACGTCGCATGCACGCCACGACCTTGTCGCCCACCACCAGGGCGCGGATGTCTTTGCCGTGAGATTCAGCGATGTATTCCTGAACGAGCACCGATTTTCCAGTCATCAGCAAGCCCTGAACGAGGTTGCGAACTTCAAACGCCGTGTGGCGAAGGAACACACCGTCGCCTTGGGTGCCCTGTGTGACCTTGACCACCACGGGAAGGCCACCGACGGTTTCGATGGCTTGTTCCACGTCGAGGATGTCCCTCACGTAGACGGTTTTTGGAACGGGGATTCGGTTGCGTGCAAGGATCTGCGAAGCGTTGAGTTTGTCCCGGCTTTGGAGGATGCCCTGGCCGGTGTTGGCGGTCCAGATGCCCAACTGTTCGATGTGACGCAGCACCGCCACGCCGTGCTGGGTGATGGAGTGGCCGATGCGGGGAATGACGGCATCTTTGGCGAAGGCGCGGCCTCGGTGAAGGACATCCACGCTGCCTTGGTTCACGACAAGTGAGAACTTCATCGGGTCGCAGACTTCAACGTCCAAGCCGCGTTTTTTTGCCTCCTCGACGATGCGCCGAGTGCTGTAGAGGCGCGGGCCTCGGCTGAGAACGGCCAAACGGAGCCCCATACCGGGGCGCCCTGTGGCGTCGTTCTTCATTCCATCGGTTCCCATGATGGAGGGATTTCCGGTCCGCGGTCTTGAAGTGCTCGGCTGATATCGGGGTTTTATGTCCGAAGAGGAACTTGATGCAGCCGGTGCGCTCGCTGTGGACGAGGACCAAGACGAATTGATGGAAGAGATGTCCATCGAGGAGCGACAGGAGCGGCTGAAGAAGGCCCGCTGGAACGTGTTTCTCTACCTTGGTGTCGCCGCCATTCTGTTCGGTTTCGCCCTCTTCCCCATGCCGTTTTCCGCCGACTGGGACGAATTCAGCACCTCGGCTGAGAAGGACGTCGGTCTCGTGTGGGGCATGCCCGTGGACGGGGAAGACCTGTTTGACGTGCCCATGCGGTTGACCGTGACGGCAGACAACCCGCCCACACAGGCCGCGATCAACATCGCAGTGTACGTTATTGAGCAGGAAGACTGCACCGACTTCACCCTCAGCGAAAAGATGCAGGAAGCCAAGCAAGGAGACTCCCACGCTTACCAGTACCAAGAGGCTGACACGCGAGTGCTGGCCGACGGCACTTACGATTTCGAGTTCAACATCGACCCTGGCCATTACTGCCTCATTGCTGAATACATCGACGCCAACGGCGACAAAATCACCTCTTCAGGCAATGCGCTGAGCGTTGAAGGCAAACTCTACCCCAACCAATTCCTCGGCGGTTTCCCCGGTCTGCTCTGCCTTGCCCTGTCTGCCTTTGCCTTCGTGGGCGCTCAAAAGCACGGCGCTGCGCTCCGGAAGATTCTCGAAGGCGAAAACGAGACCACAGAATCCAAGGTGCTCTCCGAAGCCAGCAAGGCCCGCATTGCTGCCGGCCCCGGTGGCGCCCCGCCCGCAGGTCCTTCTGGTCCTCCCGGCGCTCCATCGGCGCAGCAGACCGGACCGTCCGGTCCACCCGGTGGCCCACCCGCCGAAGCACCTGTCGCAGAACCTGCAGCTGCACCGGCCACCGAACCAACCCCTGCCGCTGGGTCAGAAGGAACGTTTGAGCCCGCTGAAAACGGCTACTTCTTCAAGAAGTTCGCTGATGGCACCTACGACCAAACCGTCTACGTTCAGAACGCCGAAGGCGCCTACGTGCCTCATGAAGGATGATGTGAACGGCGGCGTCCGATTTTGATGCAAATGTGCTTCAAATCAACGCCACCCTTGAAAGGCACCGTGCCCACGGTTTGTTGAGGTATGACCATGGGAGAGGAGCCAACCACCACGTTAACGGTGGCGAAACTCAAGGCCCTTTGCGTCCTCAACGATGTTTCTGCGAGTGGAAAAAAGGCTGAACTCCTCGCTCGCCTGCTCGAAGCGGGCGTTGACAAAGAAACGCTCGGCATCGAAGTCTACGACGAATCGACCGCCACGTTCCAGCCAGCCGCCGCTGAAGATGAAACGACGGCTGAGGAAGCGGTCGACAAAGGAGACGAAGCCGACGCCGAAGCAGCATCGGATGCGGAGGTTGAAGTTGACGATGAGCCAACAGAAACGGCCGAAGCCGACGAACCGGTCATGCTCTCCCTCGAGGACGACGAAACGCTGTCCGTCCCGCTGCCCGATGCCGAGGTGAGCGAAGACGAGGTGTTGGAAGCCGAAATCCTCGAGGCTGACCTGATCGACGACGTGGAGATATCGCTTGAAGATGAGGCGGAGAAGGTCCCGCTTCCAGCAGCCACCAGCACCTCAACGCCGCTGCCCACATCCACCACCGACACCTCACCCCTGACGCTCATGGAGATGGTGCGTCGCCCGCAAGCCATCGCCGTCATGCTGACGTTGGTCTTGCTTGGCGCTGGTGGATGGTATTACGTGAACAACCAACTCGAACCCTTTACTGCCGATTCCCTTCGCTACGGCGACCGGATGGGCTACGTGATTACGGAGGGAAGTTTCCTCGCTTCAGAGGAGTACGTTGAACTCGTCACCAACCAGCTCGACGACCCGCCCAACTACTGCAAAATCCGGCTGTCCTTCCAAGGCGAGAGCACGGCGTCGGTCACCGAAGGCACGGGCGTGGAGTTGAACACCCAGTCGTCCGATGATCGCCTCGGCGCCGTCAGCATCCGCGGCGGGCAAGGCCTCTCGTGGTTGGCCGTGGAGAGCGTGAACGACATGTCGTTCTCGCAATTTGATGTCTCGGGCCACTACCCCATCGCTTCCAAGTGTTCGGATTTCACCACCGACACGACCACCGGCCAGGCCGACCTCAAACTCACCACTTGGAAGGAACTCCGGGAACAAGTGGTGCTCGCCACCGAACTGGAGTTCGCCGCGACCTTGTCGGCCACGGCTTACGAAGGGACGGCGTTCACCTACGGTGTGGGCGGTCTGCTGGGTGATTTGGAGGAACTTTCTCCCGGTCTGGGCATGGTCATCGCTCCGATTGAACTGGCCGACTTCTTCGGCAACGCCTACATCACCAAAGACGCCACAGGAACCAGTTCGGGCTGGGAATGGCGCGTCACCGGTTCGGAGAAGATCGGCTCCACCAACATGTGGAAGGTGACCGCCAGCCACCGCGACGTGCGAGATTTCTGTTTGGGCTATGCGACGATGACCATGTGGCTCGATGCCGACAGTCCGTGGGCAGCACGCCAAACCGTGGACGTCGCCATCAGCAGCAGCGAAGCCTCGCAGACCAGCTGTTCAGCCTGGCAGCAACGGGGCATCGATGCGGTCTTGCCCGAGGGTGAACTCGAACTGCACCATACCTTTGAGCGAACCACCTTGTCCCGTGGCATCAAAGCCATCGAACTCGGTAAAACCTACGACAACCGGCCCCAAGCCAACGACCTCAACCCGGACAGCGACGAACTCGCGGATTGGGGCGTGGACGGCACGCACCTCCCCGACAACTCCACTCAGCGGTCGCATCCACTCAACCTGGCCATGGCCTGCATCGACGAGTTCAGTGGCGTGGCTTCCGGAGCGGTAACGGCGCTGGAAAACGACGGCTATGTCTGGCGAGCCGTGAACGAGCAAAACGGAACGGCGACCGAATGGAACCTCTCGTGGGTGGATTCAGACACCACGGCTGGCTGGCTGAAGTTTGCTGTGTCGGGCGAGGAAGGCGCGTTAACCTGCGAGTTCATCGCCAAGGGCACCTTTGATGACTCCATCACACACAACCGCGATTCGATTCCGAAGGCGCTGCCGCTCCACGATGTTGAAGCCCGGCTCATGGACGACCAACGCTTCCCTGCGCTGACCGGTCCTAACGGCCTGTTCACTGGGAGTGGCCTGCACGACTCCACCCGTGTGGGCTACCTCGTGGTGGTGCCTGGCACGGGCTTTGGCATTGACTTCAGTGACCTGCTCGACACCTCGGGCGCCACCACGGTGGACCTCCAACGCCAGTGGGAGGACGGTGGGAAAGACCGGAGCTTCTCCTTGCTCGCCGACGGGACCGACGGGCGTTTGATCGGCTGGACCAGCCTCTCGGTTGAGGAGTTGGCCTGATGAGCACCGACGGCCGTGGGCTCGACCATTTGATGGAACAAAACGACACGGAGTTGGATTTCCTTGCTGCGTACGGCGGTGTTGACGACGGCCAGAAAGGCGACGGCGCCGCCCTTCTTTCGGCCCTTCATCGCTTTGTGAAGGCCGGCGGCCTCACATGCACCCTCGAAGGAACGACGTTGACCTTTGACGGCGGCGAAGCCGTCGCCGAGGACCAGGGTTGTCGCCTGACCATGACGGGTGAACACTTGCCGCTGGTCGCCAGCGATTTGACGGGGCCGGGGTTTGCCGAAGGTAACCTGAATCCGGATCGAACCAGCGTGAGCACGCTTCTCACAGCGTGGACAGCAGAACAGCGTCGCTTCGTCGAACGCCTGGTGGAACACCGTCTGCACGGCTGAATCACGAGCGGCGAGCTGCCATCACGGCCGCTCCAGTCAGGGCCATGACCGCCACAGCCATGCCAGCACTTGGCAGGAAGCCTTCGGATTCCTCTCCAGCAGCGGGGACGTCACAGCCATCACCGTCGGCGTGAATGCCGCCGTAGGAACCGTCATCGTAGTAGCAGGTGGACCAGGTCTTGTACCAGTCGCCCTGGGGGAAGTTTTCGGTGGAATCGTCGCTGTACGTCGCCTTGATTCGCCAGTTCACGTAGGAGTGGTCGGCCGGTGGTTTGAGTTCCATCGAGTAGGTGCTGCCGTCGTCGCTCACGGTGACCTCTTGGGTCGTGGGCGGGTCACACACGCCGTTATTCAGACAAATCTGCGTGGTGATGGCGAGGGTTGTTCCGTTGTCAAGGGCTTCTTGGTCGAGGATGACCGAGAGGGCCCAAGGTTGGTTGTCCTGAGACGGCGTGGTGCGCTCTTCAACCGAAAACGGGACATCGCTGTCCGGGTTGACGTCTTGGCCTCCGGTCGCAGCACCTGCCTGCGCAGCGGTCGTCATTATCAGCAACCCAGCAACCACAAGGAGGGTCACGCTCCGCTTCATGAAAAGAACAGGGCGCGGCTCCCTTATTTGGGTTCCTTTCATTCCATGTCCCACAATTCATCACCCACCCAGTGGACCGTTTTGATGCCCTTGCCCTTGGTGTTCTCCACCATCGTTTCACCGTCGTCCACCGCCCACCCGAGCGCCAACGGCCGCTTGTGGGTCATGTCTCGAATCCAGACGAGATCACCTGCTTGGACGGAGGCTTCAGCGCCGTGAACGCCAGCGACCATGCAGTCCGCTCCGTTCATCAAAAACGGGATGGCACCGTGGTCAACTTCCACCCATTTGAGGGCGTCCATGTGTTCCAAGAACCCGCGCAGGGTCAAGAACACGCAACGTTCGTTCTCCTCGTCGATGAGTTCGATCACCAACGGCGTTCGGTCAACGAACACCATGATCCACGGGCCGTATTCGGCCATTTCGAGAAAGGCGCCGTCCACGTTGAGGTCGATGGCAAGGTCGCTCTCCAAACGCTTGAGCAACGGAGCGATGTGTTTCCTTCGGACAGGTCGTCGCTTGCGCACGCTCCATTCGGTGGCCATGTTTCCGGGGAGGGCGAGGAGGCTATCATCCTTGGGCATCGCGGCATTGATGAAGGGTTGGAACCTCCACGAATCATGACCATGTGGTGCACCATCCGAACCTTTGCCAAACACGCCATTGAACTTGGCAACCAACCCGTGGTTGAACCGATTTTCTTCGTGAAACCAAACGGCTGCCTTCACGAAGACGGGCCGTTGCCCGTTTCCGCTCACCCGGGCGAAGTCCATCATGAAGTGGAATGCGTGGTTCGACTCAACGAGGCCATGGAACCTGAGGCAGTGGCGGTTGGCCTTGACCTGACCGATCGCGCCACGCAAAGCGCCCTGCGCGCCGACCAATTGCCCTGGGCCAAAGGGAAGTGCTTCCGTTCCAGTGCCGTGGTCGGCCCCTGGTCGCCATGGTCGGGAACGTGGGACGATTTGGTGTCCTCCATCCACGGCCTTCATTTGTCCCTCTCGGTGAACGGCGAGCAGCGTCAGTCAAGCCTGCTGTCGGAGATGTCGGTCACGCCTCGCCAACAGATTGACGCCTTGCTCATGTGGGCTCCCGTCAACGGTGGCGATGTGCTGTTTACCGGCACGCCGCAAGGCGTAGGACAACTTCATCCCGGCGACCATGTCGTGGCGAAGCTCACAGGTACGGACGGCGTTGAACGGTCGTCCATTGACCTGCGCTGTGCGTGAGGGTTGCTTTCATATAGCCCGTGCCGGTGGGTGGCGACGCAGGAGGCATCCCTATGGCTCAATGGCACGGAATTTCACGACGCAAACCATCCGGTGGACGAAAGGTTCAGGCACGCGGCAAGCGAGCCAC